>JBBTTP010000001.1:0-3536 GCA_038064215.1 Patescibacteria group bacterium
TCCTGGGGACCGGATCCACGCAAGGAGACGCAACAACCTCCGGTGTCCTCACCCTCGGGACCAACCGCTCCACCGCTACCATCGGGACCCAGCGGATGATCCCGCTGACTCTGGGCTCCAGTACCACCGGCCCGATCCAGCTTTCACCCAAAGGAACTACCGGACTGTTTGTCGATGCCACCGGACAGGTGGGGGTGGGGACGACATCGCCCTCCCAAGCTCTCCACGTCGTCGGCCAGTGCGTGACTGGAGACACATTATTAAAAAGAAGACGCCGCCGAAAAGGCAAAAACGGCGAGTGGATTGAAGATTGGGAAGACGTAAGAATTGATGAGATTGAAGCGGGTGATGAGATTTTGACTTTAGATGAGAAAACAGGGAAATTTATCCCGAGCATCGTGGAGAAACTCATGGATATGAGGATACAGGAAGTGTTTGAGCTTGTTACCGGATCAGGAAAAAGAATTGAAACAACAGGAAATCATCCGTATTTAGTACGAGACTTATTTAAGAAAAACAATATAAGCCAACAAGGCAGCAACGATCGTCAGGGAAAAGGCGATAACGACTCGGGCGTTAACATCAACGAGATCGATGTTATTTTTCATAGCAATGTTTTTAGCTTTACTGCCGCTAATAAAAATAGTATGGCCCAAATGAGATCGAATGTCAATACTAAAATCCTTACCCAACCTTTACGATCAGTAAAATTAGGGGCAATAATTGTTACTCCAAACCAGCCGGCAGACACATTTATAAACAAATCAGAGAGCGCCGATACCCAAACTGCGTCCAACGTGCTCATAGAAAATACTTTAACAAAGAGTAATTCTTCTGTCAACGGACAGTGGATGAAGGTCGTGTATCTAAATGTTGGTGATGAAATCGCCACTCTGGATGGGTGGGAAGAAATCGTCTCCATCAGGAGAACCGGTCGAAAACAGGTTTATGATATTCAGGTCGCCAACACCCACAACTTTGTAGGCAACGGGATCGTGGCCCACAATACCTACATTAATAGTACCGCCACGACGGCCAATATTAAAGGTTTGGAAATTGCCCAAAGCGGCGCGGTGGTTGGCACCGGCTACGGCCTGTACGCGGCCAAGACCGGGGCTTCCACCACCAATGTGGGCGGCTACTTCTCGGCCACAGGCGCCACCAATAATTACGGCCTGATCGTAGATTCGGGCTCCGTCGGCATCGGGACGACGAGCCCATTGACTAAACTCCATGTGGAAGGGGCCTGTGTCACCGGGGATACAAAAATCAAACGACGAAGGAGACGCCGCCGGCCGGATGGTACGTGGGAAGATGAATGGGAAGACATACCCATTACCGATATCGAACCGGGCGATGAAATCCTGACGTTGGACGAAAGAACCGGTAAATTTGTCGTTTCCACCGTCCGGCAACGCATGAACATGGGTCGGCAAAAGACCTTTGAGATTATCGCCCAATCCGGCAAAAGCATTCGGACGACCGCTAAACATCCGTATCTGGTTAATCTTACAAAAGAAGAAAACCTGAACACGAATGCTCTGTATCATAAAATTTTTGAAAACGCACAGTCGGCTGGCCGTCAATTTTACCGTGAGATGCTCGAAGGTACATCTGTTCGAGTCCCGGCAATTGATAATGAGCTGATTTTTTTCGGGCACGAAGGTTGGAATCATTTAATGCAGGAAAAACGCTCCCGCTTTGATCTTCTCACTCGTTTCTTTGCCTTACCGAAGATTCTGGTGCTATTAAAGCTGGCTAAAAAAGCCAGGAAAGAGATTGCCAAGGTAGATAAACATATTACTTTTTGGACACTTCAAGGCATTGTCGATGGTGTTTGGATTCGTGTGGTCATCCGGTCAGTGAATAATGGGCCCAAATATTTCTATTCAGTAATCTGGAAAGGTGAAGAATCTCGAAGCGAAGTCAAAGCAGCCATCAAAAAAGGTGCTGTCTCTCGCTTGTATCCGCGACGTCAAGCATCAGGAAAAACCCTAGCTTTCAGCACCGATCTTGTAAAAGAGCTGTCTCTCGCGCGGATATTAACCGGTAGACGTCGACGACTGGTTACGTCTCAGCTCTTTTATAAACTCAATATACCAGTAGATGAAAGCCGTGTCAAGTGGGTACGGGTATCCCATCTCAAAATCGGTCAGAACATAGCCACCTGTGACGGCTGGGAGAGGATCATTGCCATCCGACAAATATCAGAGGAGCAGGTCTATGATCTGGAAATCGAAAACACCCACAACTTCGTGGGTAACGGCATCGTGGCGCACAATACCACGGGCAAGGCATTAAGTATCTTCAATGAGACCGGGGACCAGGCGATCTTCACCGCCAGTGCCAGCGGGACGCCGGTGTTTACCCTGGGGAGAACGGGAATTTTATCACTCAATCAAAATTCCCAACTGAATACCGCAGGGACACTGCTCCTGAATTCCACCGGAACATTCAGTGTGAACACCACGAATAACCAGGCCATCACCACCGGCACGGGGATCACCACCCTCGGGGGAAATTTAGTGTTAAATAACTCCGCCTCCACCACCACCTTTGGCGGGAGTGCCTACGCGTGGCCGACCAGCGGACAGTCCAGCAATTATGTCCTGACAACCAACGGCACTAGCACGCTGTCCTGGAATGATCCCAATGTTCTGGCGGCGAGCACGATCTTTTGGAACCAGACCAACGGACTCCTCTTCCCGAAAAACTCCACCGTGGATGTCACCATCGGCGGCCAGGCAACCAGTTCTGCAAAGTTTGCGTTTCTGAATGTCGCCGCAGGCACCCCTACGGCTTCCGTTTCTGCCGGAGCCGCGGGAGCAACATACATCACTGCCGGTGGCGTCATTGCAACGACCGCGAAGCAATCTCTCACACTCGGAGACTCCAACACCGGTAATATTCAATTTTATTCGGCAAGCAACTCTTTAACGTCTGCGGGGAATCTCACGCTCGCAGGAACCATCTCTTTACCCAACACGAACACTTTAACCGGCGTTTCTTCCTACGTCAATGTAAACAACGGCATCGGGTTTGGGTCTACCACCGGAGCACCTACCTACTATATTAATAACCTGGGAACCGGCAACTTGAATGCGTTAACGTTAGCCGGAAATCTGACGCTCAACGGCAATGTTGCTTCCCACCTCATCCCCTCTGCCACCACCACCTATGATCTGGGATCCACCACAAGGTATTGGCAGAACGCGTACCTCCAAAATCTGTATGTCTCGGGCAACTACAGCGGCTTCTGGCAGCGGTTCAACGGGGCCCTGTCTCCTACCAATATCACGGATGATCTGCTGGTAGGAGGGACCGCAACGCCTTCAGCCAGTACCACCAACTACTTCCAGGTCCTGGGGACCGGATCCACGCAAGGAGACGCAACAACCTCCGGTGTCCTCACCCTCGGGACCAACCGCTCCACCGCTACCATCGGGACCCAGCGGATGATCCCGCTGACTCTGGGCTCCAGTACCACCGGCCCGATCCAGCTTTCACCCAAAGGAACTACCGGACTGTTTGTCGAT
>JBBTTP010000002.1:0-4296 GCA_038064215.1 Patescibacteria group bacterium
TTACATTGGTGCGCTGGGCGCTAAGCATGTCTTCCACTGCTTTGTCCCATTCACCATTCGTTCGGTCGCCGAAACGCGAAAGGCGCAGATACGCGACTTTCCCGGGCTTTGCCGCAAGCTCGCGGATGCCGCTCGTACCGGATATCTCCACAATATCCGCCGGCGTTTTTACCCACGTCTCCACCGACGGCACCACGATCGTATCGCGGACGATGGAAATATCAACGGGCTTGACACTTTTCTCGTGCAAAATATTTAACGTAACGGTGGTACCGCGTAGACCCCGAATTTTTGTAACTGCCTGCTGGACACTCCATCCGGCTGTTTCTTCTCCGTCAACTTTCAGAATCGTATCACCAGCGAGCACGCCTGCTTTTTCCGCAGGATTCCCTTTCAGCGGTGCGACTACAATGACCCGATTTTCGCGCATCCCGAGCTGTGCACCGATACCCTCAAACGCACCACCTAAATCTTCCTTAAATTCCTTGTTTTCTTTCGGGGGTAAAAATGTCGTGTAGGGATCGCCGAGTGAATTGACCATGCCTGTTATGGCGCCCCAGACCATTTTTTGCGGATCCATGCTCGCCCGATCTATGTAGAACCGAAATAACCTGCCCCATACATCCCAAAACAGGGCAAAGTCCACCGGAGCAGTCGCTGGAACTTGTTGATTCAGGATCAATCGCTTTTCCGGGCTTATGCTGATATTCGCCTTCCGTAGACCTAACTGATACCCGATGCCGCCGGCAAAGACAACGATCGCAGCGATGAGAATAAAATTCCGGATTTTGGAGAATGGCAGGTTCATTTTGTTACGCTCTTACAATAAACGGCAATAAAGCGACGTGGCGTGCGCGTTTGATAGCCTGCGTCACTGCCCGCTGATGCTTGCTGCAAATGCCGGTTCTGCTTCTGCCTAAAATCTTGCCGCGCTCACTCGTGTAGCGGGAAAGCATCCCGACCTCTTTATAGTCCGGTTCTGTTTTACCTTTGCAGAACGGGCAATTTTTGGCAACCGGCCGCTCTTTTTTAATAAATCGACTTTTTCTTAACATAGGTTTTATTTAGAAAGGTATGTCATCCGGATTTACCGTTTCGGTAGCTCCTGATGACTCCTGCTTTTCCTCATGATCGTCTTGTTTCGTCTGCTTTTTTCCTGATGGAGCCGGTTGTGCAAATGTCGTTGTCGCTCCCGACCCTTCTCCGCCGGCTCCTTCACCTGCTACTCCCGGCCTTCCTGCTTGCGCAGACAAGCGCGAATCCAAAATAATCATATCCTCAATCACCACTTCCGTCGTTGACCGCTGACTGCCGTCCGTGGCTTTCCAGCTATTGGTGTGAAGTCTGCCTTCCACATAAATCTTTCTTCCTTTTACCAAAAGCTGGCTGCACAACTCTGCCAATTTGTTCCACGCCACCACCCGATGAAACTCAACATCCTCTTTCTTTTCCCCTGCTTCCGTCGTCCAATACCGGTTCGTTGCAAGTCCGATGGTACATACTGCGGCACCCGTCGGGGTATACCGTAATTCCGGGTCGCGCGTCAAATTCCCGATCAACATGACTTTATTCAAACTTCTTGATGCCATGATTATTCTTTTACCGTCAATAAAAACCGCAATACATCGGTCCCTAATTGTGTCTGCCGTTCCACATCTGCTGTTTTCACCTGGTTTGCCTCAAGTTCAACCTGCACGTATACCCCTTCGGTAAGTTTTCGGATTGGATACGCCAGCCGTTTTTTGCCAAGCATGGTAACTGATTGTATCGTCGCCATCCCTACCAAAGTTTTTACCAGATCGCCAACTTTTTTTTCGTCGTTCGGATCAAACGTGGGAACTAACACCAGCATGAGTTCATACTTCCGCATATAGAACTAGATACTATCATGAACCGACCTTAAATTCAACGACGTCACCATCCTGCATCACATACTCTCTTCCTTCGCTACGAACTTTCCCTTCCTCGCGCGCCTGCTTCCAACCCATAAATTCCGGAAACGAAACTACGTCGGCTTTGATAAATTTCTTCTCAAAATCCGTATGGATCACCTCGGCAGCCTGCGGCGCTTTGGTCCCCCGCCTGATCGTCCAGGCACGCGCTTCGATGACGCCGCACGTGAGAAAGGAAATAAGCCCCAGCATCTCGTACGCTTTGGCAATCAGCCGGTCCAATCCTGACGCCTCTAACCCGAGCTCTTTGAGATATGCTTTCTGTTCCTCATTGGAAAGACCAGCCAGTTCCGCTTCGATCTTGGCACTGATAGCAAGTGCGTTTAAGGACTGTCTTTGCGGCAAAGACAGTCCTTTTGCAAACTCTTTCGCCAACTGTTCTTCGCTCACATTCCCCACCAGAAGTACTGGCTTCATAGTAAGTAAGTTTAATTCCCGAACAAGCAAGCGTTCTTCCGGATCCGTAATCACGTCCCGCGCAGGCTTCCCGGCATCCAATTCCGTTTTTAATTTCTTGATCAACTCCCACCGCGCTTGCACGAACTTATCAGCGACGCCCCTCGGTTTACCCTGAGTCTTCCCGAAGGGCTCGACCTGTTTATTCACGGTCTGAAGATCAGCAAGCAGGAGTTCGGTTTCCACAATCTCCCGGTCGCGGCCTGCATCTACGTCTCCTGCCACATGGACAACCGATGGATCCTCAAAAAACCGCAAGACGTTAACAATCAAATCTACCTCGCGGATATGGGAAAGAAATTTGTTGCCAAGTCCCTCGCCCTCGCTTGCGCCTTTCACGAGTCCCGCAATATCTACAAATTCGACAACTGCCGGCACGAGTGGCGGCTTTTTGCCTTCCGTTGCTTCAACAATTTTTGCGAGCTCCTCAAGCCTCGCGTCCGGTACCGGAACGACACCGATGTTTGGCTCAATCGTGGTAAAGGGATAATTAGCCATCTCTGCCACCTGCTTTTTGAGAAGCGCATTAAACAGCGTGCTTTTGCCCGCGTTTGGAAGCCCGACGATCCCTATTTTCAAGTTCATAATTGTAAACCTAAACTCCCCCACTCCCGGAGTGAGTCAGATACGACACTTCCGGATTTCCTTACTTTTTCTGCAGCTGTTTCCAAAGCCAGAGGCCCAACAGGACTAAGTCAACCAGAACGATAATCCAAAAAACTCCCATAAACGTTCCGATCGTCTGCCAGTTGCTCCCCATTATGCCATTTCCCCAATATCCCATCATGCGTACTCACCACCTTTCGACACAACACTTAACGCTATCAGCGGCACTAAAAACGTAAAATATGCATACGTCGTCCACTCGCTCGTTACGAGATACACGAGCATACTCACCGATCCGGCGATGCACACATCGCGAATTGTCCGCAGCCGGAAAAACTTCAACAGCCCAATGATCATAGCACCCGTTACCGTAGTTCGCACGAACCACATTTCTTTCCGTGAAACCATGATACCGAATCCATCGCGGAGTGCAACCCAGATATTCCACCCCCAGACAGAGTGAAAGTTGCCGATTTCGATAAAAAACAAACTCCTGAAAAATCCCAGAGGCGACGCCGCGATAAACGGCAGGTGCTTCCACGTTTTTTGGATGCGTCCATACCACAAGACTAATAACGGAACCGCTCCAGAAACGAGCATTTCGAAAAAACCGAAGATCGATAGTCAAAAGCCGCGCCGGCAAGTACCAAAATAGAGAAAACGGCAGATAGGTAAACGGCGTGGGGCCTGATTGCGCCATGACCACCTGCTCGTACACATTTTTGCCCGCAAGAAAGTACCCGATGTGATCTTGTATCGCAAGAAGCGTGTCAGACGCATACGTTTGCCGGAAGTAGCGCGTGTAGCGCCCCAACAATCCGAAGATAATAAGATAGACCGCCAGCGGCCACAGGGTTTTTTTATACAAGAATTGAAAAATAAGAACCGGAAGGAGTGCCATCGCTACTAAAAACAGCGGCTCCGTCCCGTTGTGCACGAGAAGCACAAACGCCATGGTGATGGTCGTCCAAAAAAGAGCCCCGCGATCTTCTTCCATACCTTACCCCTAGCGTACGCCAAATGCCCTGCTCTTGACAAGCCGGAACCCTGCGTGTCAGACTAGAAATACAATATGTTCAAATCAAAAAATGCACTGCTCGTGGGCCCGCTCATCCTCGTCGTGGTCGCTATTGCCGTCACTGCAATATTGGACCGCACAAAACAGACCGATATATCCTCGGGCGACATCCGCACCCGGGCCAGTGCCACCGGCACGCTTTCCATGACTGCAACGGTGGCCTCGGTAGATCAAACGAAAGGAACCATAATTGTAGACAATCTG
>JBBTTP010000003.1:0-6006 GCA_038064215.1 Patescibacteria group bacterium
CTCTCCTTTGATACACACCCCTCGGCCTTCATCGCCCGAACAGGCAGCGCCGGCACAGTAGGCGTTCCCACCGCAATCCCACGATCCGCAGCAGCCGCCCCCGGCCGTGACTTGACGGGGGGTGACGGGGGCCTCAACTTGTTCGGTGGCGATGGGTGCAGGAGCGACGGTATCCGTGACTGCGGGTGTCCCCGTTCCGGCACTCGGCTGTCCTGGATTGCCAGTATTTGTACTTCCAACACCTGCACCTGCTCTACCTGTGTCGACGACGGAAGTTGGCGTCTCCAAAATTGGGAGGCAGTCTTTCAAGCTCTTCTTACGTTTCATGCAGTCAAGATATTGCTGCTCTTGCTGATCCGGAGTTTTTTCTGCCGTTACCGGCGGCTTTGTCACCGCTGCCGTGGGTGGCGGCGCGATCGTGGCCGTCGCCCCCGGCACTACAGGAGATGCCGTAGAACGAACGCAGGTAAAAATCTTTTTCCCATCAACAGCAACTTCCATTGAACCATTTGGACACGAGAGACATGAATTTGTTGCTGCCGGGCCGGGATTGCACGGCTGGACAGAAGGACCTGCAGTACGTTGGGGTATTACTGGCGGTGGAGAAGGCGCCTGCGCTGTGATTTGCGGAGTCGGATTGCCGCTACACACATACGTATCTTTACCCGCGAGGAAATAGGGAATTTTTGTCTCATTGGGACACTTTTTCTGACATGAATCTCCTAAAATGAGATTGCCCATCACACCAAAGCCAGTATAAATCTTACATTGCTCACCCGATGTAGATGACTGTTGCGTGGGTGCAACCGGGGGTTTGACCCGATCTTCTTTATTTGTAGTCGGTGGAACCTCTCGATTTGTACAACATGTCCCTTTGGAATTTGATTCGTAACAGGTTACTCCAACATGATTTCTGCCTGCCGGACACGTCCCCATACCATTCCCTTCTGATATTGTTAAACATTCAGAGTTGGCCGGACAACCTGATGTGGTTGCTTGTTTTGGTGTGGGTGTCGCCGATACATCACCAAATGACCGACGGGATTCCGGGGTAGGAGTCGGCGTTGGAGCTGTCGTGGGCGTCGCCCCCTGTCTGCGGGCCCAACCGATTACTCTATCAATGATCCCTTGCAATGGCTTTTGCAACACTTCAGGCACGGGCAACGTCAGTTCGCCTAACCTTCCTCCCCCGCCGGGAATTATGAGAGTAGACGGGGCTTTCGTCGGCGTAGGGACTCTATAATCATCACGAACGATATCCCTACCGGGAGGCGTGGGAACGGCAGTGGGAATAGAAGTGGGTACTGCCGAGGCTTTGCGAGGCACAGGCGTTGGTTTGGGAGCAGATGTCGGCGCATTTTTGCCATATGCCTGCACTAGACATTGCTGTAATGTCCCGCCGCCGGACTTTACACACTCCCGGATATCATTTTGAATAAGTTTGTCAAGCGCACTGACCGCCGCCGTGGGCACCGGAGTGGGTGCGGAAGCAACCTCTTTTTCCCGTACTTTGTTGTGCACCGCCACACCGTTGGCAAAGTACGTCCGAGCTCCAGCAACCACTAAATTAAAAACCGGAACCGAGAGGCTATCAAAGCGAACAATAGATACAATGGCAGCACCTTTAAAGGTTGGACCTTTAAAGGTGTATATAGTATTTCCAACACGTAGATGTTTGACCACTTCAAATCCTTCGTATTGCGGCGTACCAACGGCCACATCTTCATTCCAGTAGGGTGAACGATAACCGGCCCCGCGGTAGATCGGATGTTTTTCTGTAACGAACAACTCGATGCCGTCACGTAAACGAATGGTGTAATAATGGTCGCTGATCCTGGTAAGGACTTTTTCAACATAATCTATATCAATCTTCTGTGTTTCCGGATCAAAAGAGTACACCGCATCACCTGTTTGCATCGTTTCAATCGGAATCAACCCATTTGGCGTCCAAATGTTTGTGCCTGCCAAAAAGCTGCTGGGCCCCGACGGTACCGTCGGGGTGGGAGCAACAGAAGGAGCAATTGTTGGTGTCGGGGCCGCCGTGGGCTTAACCGTGGGCTGCGGCGTGGCGCCAACGATGGTCGGGGTTGGTGTCGGGGCTATGGTGGGAGCTTTGGTCGGCAACGGTGCAGGTTGGGTAGGCTCGGGATTGAGTTTGCACTCTCTCTCATCCGGACCGCCGACGCGTTGACAAGAATATCCGCTGGGACAATCCCCATTTCCCGAACACGAGCCGCCCGGGTACACGGCAAACTGGCGCGTTTCGCCGACCCGATCCGT
The DNA here is from genome assembly GCA_038064215.1 of Patescibacteria group bacterium. Taxonomy (GTDB): domain Bacteria; phylum Patescibacteriota; class Microgenomatia; order UBA10105; family UBA927; genus JACREN01. The sequence goes on from JBBTTP010000003.1 coordinate 2,281, forward strand.
TTGAATTTTTGCAACGATGATAAACGTCACCGAGGCCGCCACCGCAAGAAAAATCAGCGGCAGAACTTGGACGAACCCGGCTTGGTTTTTTTGATTATCCCTTATTATTATAATATGACGCACGCGCGAAGCGAGTGTCAATGGGAAGTTTTCACGCTCCAACTCGCCCCGTCGCTCACCACCTCAATGTCCCCCTCTTGGTCCGTTCTCTTTATCTTTACTCCTCGCGTTGCGAGTTTGTCTAACGTTGCTTCTGCCGGATGACCGTAGCTGTTTTTGCCTACGGAAATAACGGCCAGCGGAGTTGCGTGCTCAAGGCCCGCCCTTGAGCGTGGAAATACCCAATCCAGAAACTCTTCGGTCATACCGGTCTTGGATCCGTGATGCGGCACCTTTAGCACTTCAACCTGCCCGTCTGCTAATTGTCCCCCGACAAAATGTTTATTCACATGATTATCCGCGTCACCAGTAAACAATACATCAAAAGCACCGTAGTGCAGATTAAACACCAGGCTATAATCATTGAGTTCCCCAACTGTCGTTGCTCCGAGCGTGTTGCCCGTTTTACTCGTGTTACTATCAACTCGCGTTGCTACGCTCGCTTTGCCGTGAGCAATTTGTTCCTCGCTCGGCCAGATCATGGAAATAATTGCAAAACCTATGTCAATGCGCTCACCGGCCGTCACGAACCGAACCGGCACAGCCTTTTTTGCAATCACAGACACAAGTTTTTTGTACCCCTCCGTGTCATTGTCCACGTCGCTTCGGATAAAATATGCCACGTCATAACGCTCCAAAACTGCAATCAACCCCTGCATGTGGTCTTTTTGCGGATGCGTCATCGCGACAATGTCTATCGATCTATCCCAAAACGGCATATGTTTTCCCAGACACCCAAGGATTTTGTCATCCGGCCCGCCGTCTACCACCATGTCACGGCCATCAGGAAACCGGATGTACGCCGCATCTCCCTGGCCGACGTTGCAAAACACCACATGCAGTTTTCCATCGGGAATGGTCCCAAAGAAACTAAAGAGAATAATACAGCCTGTAACAATACCAGTTATCAAGTAACCTGTGCGTAATTTAAACATATTTTATGACCTATAGCTTTATCTTCTAAGACATTTTATTTTAACCATTCAGCCTGAACATGATTGAGTATGATACACTCACCATCCCACACTCGCTCCCGGCACTCGTGCTGTCCATTCCACCGCGACAATCACATACTGAAGAAGTGCCCAGGCCGGCCATGCAATCACCTGTCCCAATGGTAAAAATATCCAGCCGGCAAAAGCTGCTAAGAGCCCAAACACCGTCAGCGGCTGCATGACCCAACCGATCAGAATATTGGTGAGCGGCGAGATGAGCGACATGCGGTGAAAATACCAAAAAATGAGCGGAATGGTAAACACCTGGGCCGCCAGGGTGAGACGGAGATCGTCGCGAATCAACGACCAATAAAAATTTGTTTTTTCTATGGTCTTCCCTCCAAACAAAATCATCCCAAGAGTTGCCAGCGCAGAAAGCTGAAAAGACAAATCCGTAATCCAGCTTGGATTTAGCAATAACATGATGCTGACTGCTAATATCCAGCTTAGCAATCCCCATGTCTGTCTGCCAAATACGATTGCCAGCAAACTGATCCCACCCATGATGCCAGCCCGGATAATGCTGGGGCTTGGACCCACGAAAAGAATAAAACCCACGATGAGTGCAATCGTCACCACGCTCGCCACGCGCCGATTAATAAATCTCAAAAGCGTCATATTGACCAAACCAGCCAGGATCGTGATGTTCATGCCGGATAGCGCCACGATATGAAGCGTACCGGTGGTCGTAAGCGCGGTAACCAGTTCGCGGGACAGCGTTGCCTTCGTGCCGAACAAGATGCCAGCCAAAAGCCCCGCGTGGGGCTCCGGCAGAAGTTGATTAATGAGAGCAGTAAAGGTGGCGACGGTTATCATAGCCCCAACTGTTCTTTTATTTTTTCAAAAAGACTCTGACCCACGGCCTTTTTACTCACTAATTCCTCCAGCGTCTGGTACGGCCGGTTGTCGATGATTTTTTTGGCCGTGACCGGACCAATATCAGCCAAAGACTCCAACTCTGCCTGTGACGCACGATTCACGCTCACGAGACTCAAAACCTGTGAATTCAAGGGCGGGCCTTGAGCTCGCAACTCCAAAGAATTTGGATCTTGTTTTTTTGGAAAATAGAACTTTCCACCGTCCACAAGCTTCATCGCCCGATTGATTTCCCGTGCAATCCGCTCCAAATCCGCTTCCCCACTCAAGCCTCCGGCCGCCGCAATCGCATCTGCCACCCTCGCTTCGCGGGGCAACCGATAAATCCCCGGCCGCACCACCGCCCCTTCCACGTCTATGGTTATTGCAGAAACAAGGGTCCCACGCATGCCCGAAGCCGATGCAACGGTACCAGCCTGCGAAAATCGGATCGGAGTCGTGGTTTGGGTTGATTTAAAAAGGAGAATGAGAGAAAGAAGGATAAAAAAGATGCTTCCCGATCCGAGGATAATCGGAATTTTATAACATTCCCAAAACCGCATGGCAGGCGCTGTCGCCTCCTCTTTGGTCTCGTTCACCATAACAGCATTAGACCACGAAGTTGATCAATTTTCCCGGCACGAAGATGACTTTTTTTACCGTTTTGCCTTCTAAATATTTTTGCACCTTTTCACTCTTTCGCGCTGCTTTTTCTATTTCTTTGCTGATAGCTGATAGCTGATAGCTGATAGCTATCGTCTCCCTCATCTTCCCGTTCACCTGCACGACAATAGTGGCCTCATCTTCGACGAGAAACTTAGGATCAAACGTCGGCCAGGGGTGAAGATGGACGGAGGAAAAAGATGAATCATGATTCAATCTTTGCCACAGTTCTTCCCCCAGATACGGCGCAAACGGGGCAAGAAGCAGGATAAAAGTCTTGAGATCTTCCACGCTCAAGGGCGGGCCTTGAGCTCGCAGCTTTTTAGATTCTAATTCTGCGAAATTCGTAAATTCCATCATGCTGGCAATCGCGGTGTTGTAGCGGCGTTTTTCTACATCCTCCGTGACCTTTTTCACGAGCTTGTGCAGGGCACGACTCACAGGGGTCAGGCCTTGGGGGGCCTTAAGGCCTGACCCCAAACTCGTCATCGCCATCCGCCAAATCCTCCCGACCCAACGATGCATCCCTTCCATCGCGGTATCACGGAAGTCTCCGCCTTCGGAAAACGGCCCCATAAACATGAGATAGAGTCGTAATGCATCAGCTCCATACAGATTGATATATTCATCGGGATTCACGACATTGCCTTTACTTTTACTCATCTTCACGCCGTCTTTTATGACGAGCCCATGCGCGTAAAATTTCGCAAACGGTTCTTCAAAGTCTAACAATCCCCAATCGTGGAGCGCCATCGTGACAAACCGGCTATAAAGAAGGTGCAGTACGCTGTGCTCCGCCCCGCCGGTGTACATGTGGACGGGAAGCCAACGCTTCGTGATCTCCGGATCCCAGGGGAAAAGATCAGATGTGGTACGGTGCAATGATGGGTATCTTAGGAAGTACCACGAACTATCTAAAAATGTATCAGACACATCTGTTTCCCGTACAGCTTTGGCACCACACCCGGGGCATTTCGTCTCATAAAATTCTTTATGCTTGGCTAAAGGGGCTACCCCATCATCACCGGGTTTGTAGTCATCTATATAAGGAAGC
>JBBTTP010000003.1:6106-10689 GCA_038064215.1 Patescibacteria group bacterium
ATCGGCGGACCCCAGTAGCGCTGGCGGCTTATGAGCCAATCGCGCAAATGATACGTCGTGACGCGCTTTCCCCACCCTTTTGTCTCCAGATGATCCATCATTTTTTGTGTTGCTGCATGGATATCCAAACCGTCCAGGAATTCTGAATGAATCATCGTGCCTTCATCTTCCTGCACCTGTTCCACGCGGGAAATCTCCGAGGAATCTCCATCTGCCCCAACGACCACACGTTTAACAGGTATATCAAACTGCATCGCAAAGGCATAATCCCTTTTGTCGTGACCCGGCACACCCACGACTGCCCCGGTCCCAAAACCCATCAAGACAAAGTCCGAAACAAAAAGCGGCATCTTGTACCCATTCAACGGGTTCACACAGTACAATCCGGTGAAAACACCCGTCTTTTTCCGCCCCTCGGCAATCCGTTCCGCTGCGGTTTTCTTCTTCGCATCCTGCACATATTGTTGTATTTGGCCCGCCAGATCAATCTCTTTATTTTTTAGCGCTTTTGCGCTCTCACTGCTAACGCTTTTGACTTTGAGTAGTTCTGCGCCTGTGCTGAACATCGAAGAAACGAACGGGTGTTCAGGTGCCATGACGACAAAGGTTGCCCCAAAGTTGGTATCCGGACGCGTGGTAAAGCAAGAAAGGGTCAGACCTTTAGGATCCTTAAGGTCTGACCCTGATTCTACCGGGTAGGTAATAATGATCCCCTCTTTTTTCCCGATCCAGTTGCGTTGCGCGACTTTTATTTTTTCAGACCAATTAAGGCTGAGTATGTTTTCCAGCAATTTCCCCGCATATGCGGTAATTTTAAAAAACCATTGTTCCAATAATTTCTTCGATACCGTATTCCCGCATCGCTCACATTTTGTGTCTATCACCTGTTCGTCGGCTAAAACCGTCTTACACGAGGGGCACCAGTTCACTTCTGCCTTGCCGCGATACGCAAGTCCGTGCTTGAACATAGCCACAAACAGCCACTGCGTCCACCGGTAATACCCGGGGTCATACGTCTCGACCGTACGCTCCCAATCAAACATCGCGCCGATTGTAGACAGCTGATGATAAAAATTTTTCTCGGAAATTTTTGCCTGATCCATGGGATGGCGGCCGACTTTAAAGGCATAGTTCTCGCTGTGAATGCCGAATCCATCCAGACCAATGGGCTCAAAGACGTCATACCCTTGCATTCTTTTGAACCGACCGTAAATATCCGAGCCGGTAAACGCGTACATATTACCCACGTGCAGACCCTCTGCCGACGGGTACGGAAACATCATGAGATTATAAAAAGGACCTTTAGAAAGAGAACGAAGGGAATCAAGCTTCGTCTCCCGCCACTTCTTACTCCATCGGGACTCAACTTCCTTATGATTGTATGGCTCCATATAATGTAGTATACTAAAGTCCGGCTATTTTACAAGAGCCCGAAGAATACCCTGTTTTATCCCATTCTGACGCTATTTCTTGTACGTAGCACTTAAAGAGTAAGAGTGCTAACCTTATACCCTTATCAAATACTTCTATTGTTCAAGCGAAAGCGAGAACTTTCTTTGATAACTTCTCGACTCGTCGAAGACTCCTCGCTCGAAGAATACCTGCAATTTCGTAAAATAACTATAAGTCGTCAAAGTAATATACTATAAGCCTGTGTTCTACCTGTCCCGTCCTGACGCTCTTTTTGTATCCAGTTTTTAACGGGGCTCTTTGTCTCCCCCGATGAAAGAATTGGCAGCCAGTCAAACTATATCATTCAATAATTATTGATACGTGATATAGTTTATATTATTTAGCACGGCTAATTTAATTATGCGGGAATACGTGAAATGTCATCATGTGCTCATCATGTTCCCTAATCATGTGCTTTTCCATACACCATCTTTCCTCTAGCAAACAGGATCATTTACCTCTTGACAAGCTTATTATAAATAGATTTACTGTATATATGCCCAACCCCGATGACATAATCTCGTCTAATCTCGCGAAGTATCAAGATATTCTGGAACTTTCCTTTTCCCGATTTCTTTCTGAACGCGGCGCTTCGGGAAAAACGCAGAAAAACTATTGTTCTGACATCAATCACTTTCTTGGCTGGACTGTTTTGACAATCCAGTCCCGAAACGTCCCAATACCGGCGACGCACACGGAATTGATCGGTCTCATCACGCCGCACATCATGGAGCAATACAAGCACTTCCTGCTTGCTAACCACATCCCGGCTGCCACCACAAACCGCCGGCTTTCTGCTCTTCGCACGTTTGGCGCGTTTTGCCAATCCCAGGGTTGGTGGCATGATAATCCGACCAATATCCTCATTAATGTGCCAATGGAAAAGCAAACTCTTGACCCGATGACAGAAATGCTTATCACCTTTCGTGCTGATTTAGCACGTGAAGGCGCCTCAAGGGTCACGATCAAAAATTATGCCAGTGACATAAGACAATTTCTGCACTGGGTAGAAACTCAAAAAACTTTTGCCTTTTAACTTTCTTATGAAGCTCCTGCCGGACCACATAAACCACTACATTGAAACCCTTGCAAAGCAAGGCCTTTCGGACGCCACAATCGAGCGCAAAACCTCATCGCTGAAAAAATTTTCCCAGTGGGCGGCGGATAAGGGATATCTACAGACGGAAGACACTGAGGTCGGCGCGTCTTCCTCTTCAGTTGTAGCGGGTGACGCGCGGGGAGGCATGCCGAATTTAACTGTCATTCCCGACCCGATCGGGAATCCAGTTTATAATACTCTGGATCCCCGCGTTCGCGGGGATGACAAAACCGCCACCGATACCATCGTCATCAAGGCCAGTTCGCAGCCATTATCTGATATCGTTCCAGCCATGGACGATCCCCAGAAGCGGAAGAAACGGCTTTACGCTGTATTTTTGGCCGCCGGAGGCGCCGCGCTAGTTCTGGCGCTCCTCCTTCTGAACCGCCAATTTCCGGTATTCCGGCTTTTTGAAAACTTCGCAAAAACCGAACCGGTCCAAACCGTCGTGCCTACGATTATTCCATCAAATACATCACAAAACAACAAAACAGATCAACCCACCATCGCTGCCGCCGCCGACCCCTGGACCGTATTTTTCAAGGGCAAAGTCACGGGCTTGCCCGGCACGTCTTCGTTGTCGGGAAGCCTCCAATTTTCCCTCTACCGGGAACCCACCGGCGGCACGGCCCTTTGGACCAGCAAAATCTGGCAGCTGACCCCCAATGAAAAAGGCGAATTCATCGCCAAGCTCGGCGATGCGGCCCAGCAGGACACCATCATCCCCCAGGATATATTTTTTAAACACGAATATCTGTACCTCGGCATTCGCTATTTAGCTTCGGATACCGGGAATCAAGCAATCAAACTGGATCAAGTTGAAGAAACGACGCCGCGCATGAAAGTCTCCTCCGCCGCCCATGCAGCCGACGCGGCGGCGCTGGCGGGCCACGAACCCAGTGAAGCCGCTACGGTAGGCCAAATCCCCGTCATCGACCAGACCGGCGCGCTCGTACTGGCAAGCCAAACGCCAAGTCTCATCGCCAAATCCGGCACGTTTAAAATCCAGGGCCAGGCGATCACCCTGGCGACCCCGGCATTCAGTAACGGCAATATCACCCTGGCACCGGACGGTGAGGGCCATATCAATCTGATTACTAATGGATCAACCGGCAACCAAATCAGCGCCCGCGACGCCAACCTGACCACCGGCAATTTATTGTATGGTGCAGTCGGCAATGACAGCATCGGCTACAATCTGATCGAACTCGTCTCCGGTTCCACGCCCGTCACCCGCTTTAAAGTCGACGCCCTGGGCAATACCACCATCGGCGGCACGTTGAGTATGGGAAGCCTGGCCGTACCCATTATTTCTTCCGGCACGACGAGCCCGATCCGTTTTGACAGCAGTTTTCTGTTCCCCACCCACAGCACGGTATCCGCAACCGGCGACTTTACTCTGGCGCCAACCGGCTTTCTCAATATCACCGCCAAAATCCAAAATCCCGGCACAAATAACCAGGGCCGCGTGTACATCGAAGACACCACGCAGATCGCCGGCCACCTTTTTACCCGCGGCATTGATGCCGAAGGCACGGTCCAGCTCAACGGCACGACGTACATCCGCGACGGACTGGGGATTGCCCGGCCGACTACGGCGCTCACCGATGGGTATAAATTTGATGTCGTGGGCAATGCGACGGTCTCCGGTGACTTGCGCTCCGGCGGCCAAATCCAAACCGGCCGGTTTGCCAGCGCTCCCAGCGCCGTGGGACCCGGCAGTTTATACTACAACAGCGGCGACACCACGCTCTATCTTTTTAACGGGACGAGCTGGATAGCAATCGCGGGCGGCGCCACATCAGGCTTTTGGCAAAGAAATTCCGGCGTCCTGTCGCCCTACACCATCACCGATGACTTCACCATCGGCGGCGTGAGTACGAGCAGTGCCAAATTTCAGGTCATCTCGGGATCCGGCAACGTCAGCACATCAGGAATAATCACGTTACCCAACACGAACACCCTCACCGGAGCATCAAACTATTTACAACTATCACAAGGTGTATCAGTCGGAGGTGGGACCACGTACTAC
>JBBTTP010000004.1:0-16851 GCA_038064215.1 Patescibacteria group bacterium
TGCCGTTTTCGGGTCGGTCGAGTACATATTTGACGCTGAGTGCATCCAGCATGCGCAGGCGATACGGATTATTTGGCAGATCCAGCTCTCCAAATCCGGGAGCGATTTCCGCGTCAGACCTGGTTTGAGTTGTGAATTCCTGAAGGAGTTGACCATTTCGTGAACCGTAGAGAAACTCTCCATACCATTTTGGATAGAGCGGATCGTATCCGTCGGTTGAATAGATTTGATACTGAGACGCGATATTTGCCTGTATACTTGCCGTGCCATAACCCCAATAACGATTACTACCGGCGTGCTCCTTGAGAAATTGAATTATTGAAGTTTCAGGAAAGACAAACGATGCCGGAACAAAGGGATTGAATTTCTGAAATTGCACAAAGAGATCCGCGGCGTGTAGCGATATGAGTAGTACTATGACAAGGGTCATTAATTTTTTCTGCGTGATGGCAATGAGAAAGCCGATAAGAATCATCGTCGTCAGTACGCCTGAATAGAGAATTGCGTTCATGGCGGTGCGGGAGTGCTCAAGAGACCGGAAGCTTAACCATATAATGATAAAGAAGATAACGACGCTCAGCGACCGATGTGCGAGTTTGCCAACGGAGTGTTTTTCTTTTATCCAAACGTCCACGCCCAGGGAAGTTATGACGGCAAGGGAAAACGCAAGAAGAAAACCCATGAGCGTCGGGCTGCTTGAGGAAAATATAGGGAGATTAAGCTTGTAGAGGATAAACGTGATCGGATTGGCGGTTACCAATATCAAGGCGAGCAGTCCAGCGATTCCGAAAAGCTTGACGAGGCGCGATTTTATACGAAAGGCTGCCAAAAGGAAAAAAAGCGGAACGATGCCGATGTACGTGACTTTGCCGATGAACGTGTCTTGCGGCCAATAGGTGCGCGTTGCGGGATGGCCAAAAAGGTTGGGGATAATAGTCATCAATAGCTGTTGGGGTTGGATAAGTATTTTTTGAAAGATAAAAGAAAACTCGTGTGAGCTTCTTGCGGCGTACCAGATTAATTCTATGCCGGGAATAAGTTGGATTGCGGAAATGCCCAGGGCAAGCAGTATAGATCGCATAACATTTTTGACCAAAGGTCTTGCCAGTATGAAGGTATACGCGAGGACAAATAAAAGCAGGTATCCTGCTAGTTGTGGGTGACCGGCAAGAAGTGCGCTTATTTGGGAAAATAGGAGGACGGCAAACCAGAATCGTGTGCGCTTTTCCTTTAACGTTTCGATGGCAAGGAGCGCAAGTGGTAACCAAATAATCACATGTCCGATGGAATTATATTGGAGCCACACGATAGCAAAAAGAGAAAACGCATACGAGATGCCTGCGAGTGTTGAAGCTAAGAAGGAGCCGCCAATTTTCCTGATATACCAGTACGTGAACAAGAGGGCGAGTAACGGCTGCAGGAGGACAAGGATGGTCCAGGCTGTTGTTTGAGGAAGTATGAGATAAAGAACATTGAGCGGATAGAATACTGCGGATTGAAAATTCGCAAGAAGCGGCGTGCCGGAAAAATTGTACGGATTCCACAAGGGAATTCTTCCTGATTTAAGTTCGTTCGTTGCGATGGTCCGCCAGGGGTACAATTGCCGGATCGTGTCCGGGTATTGCGCTTTGTTTGGGATAGAGCCCGGAACATATCCGGCAAATGAATATGATTGCCACGGTTTGTATTCCGCGAGCAGTAAATCACCGGGAAATGGGATAAGGCCAAAAAGGAATGTTTTGTAAAAAAAGATTGCTGTAATGACAAAAAGTAATAATACCGGGAGAAAGCGTTTCATATTGCAATCATCACTATGAGAGTTGACAGGGAAAGAATTTCTGCAACAAATTGTATTTTTGTTTTTCCTAATTCGATCCGTACGGTATGCTGTCCCGGCGGAACGGAAAATGTGATAAGTCCTCTCCAATTGGGGTTTTGAAATTGAATGGGCACCTTATTGTTATCTACAAAAACGCGCCACCCGGGAAAGTATTGGGTATGCGACACCAGAGTAGAATCGGTTTTCGCATCCACGATGAACGTTTGGACGGTGGACTTTTGGGTGAAACCTGAAATATTTGCTTTGCCCTCTGCCACTTCTACGCGCTGTTTGGGATAAGCCTTCGCGGGGCCAGCTGACCAGATGACATCCGTTTCTCCGAAATAGGTGGTGTTGAGGGGATAATTCCAATATTGGGATTCGTCATCTATCCGGTCAAAGTTCAATGGGGGACGCCAATAGTACGAAGTTGAGATGACGACAAGGATAAGAAGCAAAACGAATGCTTTGGTTTTTTTGAATAGCGGCAGTGATAGAAAAAAAACGGAAAGCAGCGATGTAGCCAAGCCAGCAAGACCTACAAGCCGCCAGGGAAACTGGAATTGGCGAAGGAGCGGAATGGTTTGCCAGAAAAATATAGATGGAGGTTGCATAAAAAACAGCGATCCTGCGACAAGAACCAGAGAAAATATCGCAATTGTTTTTTCTCGGACGGACAGTTTATTTCGAAAAAGAAGCACTAATGAAAGAAATACCGCACCGATATGGAAAATGCCCCATTGGACGCTCACGCCCCCGGTTTGGAGCAATGGGTTGTTTGTGAAATTAGGTAAAACAAATTGCCAAATTGGAGCGAAGTGGTCGCGATACATATCTTTCATAAAAAGGTCGCCATAGGTGTACCGGTGTTCCACGATTGCGGGGAGCCAATACCAGGCAGAAAGCAGGAGGCCGCCGGTCAAAGAAGCGAAACAAATCAAGCGGTGTCTCGCCGTTTTCCCAAAAAAGAATACAAAAAGTATGCAAACTCCGAAAAAAACCAAACTCATTGAGTTATGTGAGATGATAAGAAGCGCTGAAGCGATACTTGTGAGTATAAAATATATTCGATTTTTGTTTGTTTGTGAAATAAGCTGAGTTAATCCATACAGAACAAGCGGAAGGAGCGTGTATGTGTACGCTTCACCAAGGCTTCCGCGTACAAAAAGTTCTACCAATCGAAACGGGGTAAATTGGTAAAAAAGTGCCACCATCAATGCTTTTTTTTCGTCGTTCCAAAACGCCTTGGCAAAGACAAACATGAATATACCGGAAAGCAGATAGCTGAGTGCAAGAACAAGTTTAAATGACGTGACAAGGTTAATATTCAGGAAAAGAAATAATGATGAAATCAGGTACGGCAGATGATAGATAAAATTAAACAACGGCATACCGTAGCCGTAGTTGAGATCGCTCGCCCAACGGGGAAAAATTTGTCCGCCAGCCAGTGCCTTGTAATATGCTGCCATCCGTGCTAAATGTACAGGTCCGTCATGGGTATGGGGCAAATCGGGAGTAAAAAATACGCTTGCGATAGGCAGGGCGGAAATTGCAAGAATGAGAAGATAATGCTTAAATGATTTCATGAGCAAGGTTCATTATACCAAGGTTTTTGTATTGGTGCTTCTTATCGTTGCAGGGTTTTTACGCCTGTGGCGCATCAACGAGTTGACTGAATTTTTGGGTGATCAGGGCCGGACGGGAATGATCATTTATGAAGCGTGGAAAGCCCGCCAGCTTCCTTTGGTCGGTCCGCCGGTATTAACAGGTCAATTTTTGGGTCCGGCGTTTTATTATATTATCGGGCTGCCGTTTATCCTCGGAGGTTTTCACCCTGTTGTTCCCAGTGTGTTTATGACATTACTTGGAGTTTTGACAGTATTTCTCCTTTACCGATTGGCAGCTGCACTATTTGGAACGTGGATAGGTATTGCGGTGGCGGGACTCTACGCAGTATCCCCCTCTATCGTCCGGGCGGACCGCACGGTTTGGGAGCCTACCGCCGTACCGCTGTTTGTCCTCCTGTATCTATGGTGTGTTTACTCGGTTTTTGAGAAACGCCGGTACTGGTACTTACTCCCGATGGGAGCGATTGTTGGGGTTCTGGTTCAGCTTCACTATCCGAATATATTTTATGTCGGGTTAAGCGTCGGATTGCTTCTATTGTTAAAAAAATCCGTTCTTTTATGGTTTTTGGCAGGAATTGCAGGATTTTTGCTCATACTTTCTCCGTTTTTGTGGTACGAGTCGCAGCATGCGTGGGTAGATATTCGTGAAATAGTGCTTCTCTTGGCTTCTGGTGGAGGCGGGGGGCAGGCAAGTTATACGTATCCGGAGCGAATACTCGATGCATCTTATAAATTGTTCGGATATCTGGTACCCGAAGCTCCGAAACGGTTTATTTTGACCCTCCAGCTTTTTGTTCTTGCTGCGGCATTTTGGCGACGGACATTTTGGTCGACGTTTCTGGCCGGATGGTACGTGTTGGGTATAGCCGCTATTGCGCTGTACCGCGGAGTTGTATTTTATCATTACCTTTTTTTCCTTTTGCCGTTGCCGTACCTCCTGCTTGGGCACGCCGTTTGGTCACTTCGCAAATATTTATCGATATATATAGCTATTGGACTTATAGGGCTACTTGTCGTTGCTAACGTTCGAAAAACAGATATATTTTTACCGGGTCCAAACGATATTTCGCGTACCCAAGGCATGGTTCGCGAGATTCTCGCCTCGGCGAAGCGTCAATCATTTTCTTTTGTACTCATTTCTTCCCGCTCGTTTTCTGATCTTCACTATCGATATTTTTTCAAACTTGCAGGGGTTGAACCCAAGCCGGTTACCGATGCAGGGTATACCACGTTATTTCTCGTTTGCGATCAGTTTCCGTGTTCCAGTAAAGAGGAAATGAAGCAAAGAATCCAGATTCAGGCCATATGCTTTGAGCGGTATTGCAAGGGATCATACCCAACCGTTGATCTCTTTAATTGGGAGCTAAAAACGACACTCTACGCCCCGGATGGGCGGATATATATGTTTCGTGTACAATGAGCATATGAGCTTATTGGCGCTCGACGCCTTACTCCTTTTTATTCTCTCCGTGCCGGTTGTGATGCGATATAGGATTTTGCCGGTCGTGGGTACGCCATATTGGCTTTTCGGCATACTGTTTGCCGTGCTTTTTGTGAATATCGTTATCTCTTTGTACCCCAGAAACGTGGGGCAGGGAACGCGGGTTTTAAAAATAAAACTGGTATTGCTCACGGTGACGCTTATGATCGCGTTGGGTGGGACGATGGTGACGGCTATGGTTGACCGGAGTAAAACCGCTCCGGTATACGGGGTGCACGATATTATCCTTCAGCAGGAAGCGGCGATACGCTACCTTATTCAAGGAAAAAATCCGTATAAAGAAACATATTTTGGTACGCTTTTGGAAAGTTGGCATTATGCAGAGGAAGGCAAAGATGCAGTAAATCCCGCCCTGTATCACTTCGTCATGCCGCCGTGGTACCTGTTATCCGCATTTCCTTTTTATGCGGCGGCAACATCGGTATTTGGATTCTTTGACGGTCGCATGCCGCTTCTTTTTAGTGCCCTGGGCACATCGATTCTTTTATATCTTTGGTTCAAACATAAATCCATCGCTTCCATTGCAGTAGTTATCACAGCGCTTTCTCCAGCAACCGTGGATTATCTTATTGAGGGCCGAAGCGATGTGTTTGCTCTTTTTTGGCTACTATGGTCTCTCTATACGCTTGAGAAGAAACAGTACGTGTGGTCCTCGTTGTTGTTCGGATTGGCTATCCTGTCAAAGCAGACCGTGTGGTTGGCACTTCCGTTCTATGGCATGTATGCATGGATATCGATAAAAAAAGTTATGCCATTTTTTGTCCGAGTCATGTTACCAACAGCAATAGTGTTATTTGTGCTTGCAGGCCCATTTTTATTATGGGATTACCGGGCTTTTATTGAGAGCACCATTTTTTATTTGAACGGGAATTCAATAACATCGTATCCTGTTTCAGGGTATGGACTTGGGATGGTACTCCGTGAGGCGGGTGTGATCCAAAATATACACGCGTATTATCCGTTTATCGTTTGGCAGATAGCGCTCAGCGTGCCGGTGCTCGGTATTGGTCTCTGGTGGCTCTGGAAGCGGACGATAATGTCCCGGCTGTTTATAGGGTACGGCGCGTTTCTTTTTGTTTGGTGGTGGGCGAGCAGGTACTTTAACAATAGTCACGTTGGGTATCTTTCCAGTATATTTGCCTTGGGAATATTAAAAGATATGGATGAAAAAGAAGCATGAAGAAGACGTATATTGTATTGGTATTGATAGGGATCTTGGCATTTTTTCTGCGGTTTTATAACGCCACGCAAATACCACCCTCTCTTTCCTGGGATGAAGTTTCCATAGGGTACAACGCATATAGTATTTTGAAAACCGGCAGGGATGAATTTGGGCGATTTATGCCGCTTGATGCATTTGTAGCATATGGAGATTATAAACCGGTATTGCCGATATATCTAACCGTCCCATTTGTTGCTCTCTTTGGACTCACTGAGTTGGCAGTGCGTTTGCCATCAGTTATTGCCGGTACATTAACAGTTTTCCTTACCTACTTTTTGGTTTTGGAGCTTTTTTGGAAATTAGAAATTAGAAATTTGAAATTGCAAGCAGTAGCGCTTCTTAGCGCCTTACTGCTTGCTGTCTCTCCCTGGCACATGCAGTTATCGAGAGCTGGTTTTGAAGCGAACATCGCGTTGTTTTTTGTTGTGTTAGGAATTTGGTGCGTATTGAAGGCACGAGAAAGGCCAACGTTATTTATCGCAGCCTGGCTGCCGTTTGTTGCCAGTATATATACATTCAATAGTGCACGGTATTTTGTGCCGATGTTGGGATTGCTGCTGCTTATATATTGTTGGAAAGAGATACGCATGCACACAAAGCAGTTTATTGCCGGTTTAAGTATTGCTGTTATATTCTTACTTCCCATCGTGCCGTACCTGGTTTCACCCCAGGCGCGGTTGCGGTTTGCGGAAGTGAATATCTTCACTGATTTGTCCGTCGTGCAGACTGCGAATCAGAGAATAGACGCAGACGGGAACACGTGGTGGTCTAAGGTATTTCATAATCGCCGCATCGGATATGCAAAAAGCTATCTCCTCCATTTGTTTGACCATCTGGAGCCGAGTTTCTTATTTATTCGCGGCGACGGAAATCCCAAGTTTTCTATTCAGGACGTGGGTCAATTATATATTGTAGAGCTGCCCTTTCTGATCATGGGGATATATTGGCTTTTTGCGCGTGACCGGCGCACCGCATGGTTTCTCGTCGCATGGCTTATAAGCGCTATAATTCCTGCGGCAACGGCGCGCGAGACTCCTCATGCGCTTCGGATTGAGAATAGTCTTCCGGTTTGGCAGATCTTCATCGCGTACGGCATAGTATCAAGTATAGGGCATCAAGTATCAAAGAAAATAAAATACGTTTTTGTCGTGGTGATTCTTTTTATGTATGTCGGAAATTTTTCCTATTATTGGCATAATTATTACAACCATTATGCGGTAGAGTATTCCGGCGAATGGCAGTATGGCTATCGGGAAGCAATACAGGCAATAGCACCGATCAAAAATCAATACGATACGATTATCATGACGGAAAATATCGGGCGGCCCCATATGTATATAGCATTTTATGAAGGACTAGACCCGCAGGAATATAGAAGAACTATGGATGGCTCATTTGATGCTGCAGGGTTTTATAATCCGTATGGGTTAGGCAAATACCGGTTTGTCCGGCAGGGTATCGGGAAAATGGAACCCACGACCTTATATGTCCTTGAACCGCAGTATGTACCGGATTCTGCGCGAGTCATCACTACGGTTCACTTGTTAAATGGAAAAACAGTGCTTGTATTATTTGATCGAGGAATATGAGTAAAAGAGTTTCCTATTTTTGGATTATTTTCATTGTTCTGATTGCTGCATGGTTGCGACTGTGGCAGCTTGGGCAGACGCCACCAAGTCCTGATTGGGACGAGGCAGCACTAGGATACAATGCATATTCCGTGTTGAAAACCGGTCGGGATGAGTATGGTACATGGTTTCCGCTATCGCTTCGCTCGTTTGACGATTACAAACCGCCACTGTATATGTATTTGGCTATCCCCTCTATTGCCGCGTTTGGTTTGGAAACATGGGCCGTCCGGTTGCCGTCCGCATTGATGGGAATACTAGCGGTTGTGGGAACATATTTTCTCGTCGTAGAATTTTATAAACATTATAACAATTATAAAAATTATAACAGTTATATTCCGCTTCTTAGTGCACTCCTTCTGGCCATCTCCCCCTGGCACATCCAGTTTTCCCGCATTGCGTTTGAGGCAAATATTGGCGTGACTATAAACATTTGGGCGGTGGTTTGTTTTCTCAGAGGGGTAAAAAGTAAACGGTGGTTGTCATTATCTGCATTTTTGTTTGGGCTCGGATTTTATGCGTATCATAGCGAGCGGATTTTTGTGCCGCTTCTTGTCTTGCTTCTCTCGTGGGTATATCGAAAAGAGTTATTGCAACAGAAGCGGTCAGTATTGATGGCGCTCATCGTTGGGGTGCTAACTGTGGCGCCGCTTCTTACCGTATTCCTTAATTCCACAACCATTATGAGGCTCAGAGGTACAAGCTCGTTGGCCGACCAGACGGGACTCTTGGCGCGAAGCGTACGAAAGCTCGAAGACGATCAGAAGAGCGGAAATCCTTGGGGCGTCGTTTTTGACAACCGCAGGATTGTTTGGGCCAAGACGGTATTGGATGGATATTTGTCACATTATTCTTTCCGCTGGCTGTTTTTGACGGGAGATAATGCCCGTCATCATGCGCCGGACATGGGGTTATTGTATCTCGCAGAGTTGCCGTTTTTGCTTTGGGGGATGTTCACGTTGGCGCGTTCAGGAGGGCGGCCAGCAAAAATAGTATTCGGATGGTTCTTGATCGCGCCGATCGCGGCATCACCAACCACGGAATTGCCCCATGCGATACGAACGCTTGTGTTTCTCCCGACATTTCAGATATTCACCGCTATGGGTATGTTGCAGGCCGCACATTGGTTTAAGGAAAACAAACGCTCTTTTTTCATTCGCTTATTCGCTTATTCGCTTATTTCGTTATTTGCTATCAATATTTTTTACTATCTTCACATGTATTTCGGTCACTTGAATCAGGAATATTCCGCATCCTGGCAATATGGATATCGTGAAGCGGTTGAGTATGCTAAAGCGCATAAGAATCAATACAAGAAAATTGTCGTCTCTACGAAACTCGAGCAACCGCATATGTTTTTTCTTTACTATCTTAAGTACGATCCGGCCAAATACTTAGCGGAGGGCGGCACGTCCTCGGGCGGGTTTGCGGAAGTGAGGAACAAATTTGATGTCTATGAATTTCGGCCGATCAAATGGGATACGGAGATAAAAGATGGCTTGACGCTGTATATCGGAACGCCAAAAGAAATCTCCCAAGCTAATCTTGCCACAATGTATTATTTAGACGGGACCGAAGCTATAAAAATTGCTGATTGATAATGAAATACAAACGCGTCCTTATCACCGGAGGGGAAGGATTTCTTGGTTCATATCTCGTAACGTATTTGCTGCAAACAGGGGGCTATGAAATTGTTATTTTCGACACATTAGATCCCGATGCAACGAAACAGAATCCCAAGTCTCTATTACATTACAAAGGAAATATTCTTTCCGAGAACGATGTGCATGATGTTTTTCAAAAGCATGGTCCGTTTTCCATAGTGTTTCATTTGGCTTCTGCTATGCCAAATAAGGCAGATTCCGATGAAATGACTTGGAAGACTAACGTTGAAGGGACAAAAATAGTGGTTGCCGCAGCTGCAAAATCAGGAGTGCAGTCGTTTATCTTTACTTCGAGCAATGTGACCTATGGCGTGCCCAAGGATTTACCGGTGACAGAAGAAACGCCTGTACATCCTGTGGAAATTTACGGAAAAAGCAAAGGAGAGGCAGAGCACGTACTGGAACAGTATAAAGACAGTATGAATATACAGATATTCCGTTGTCCGGTTATAACCGGTGTCGGAAGACTAGGACTCCAGGCGATTCTTTTTGAATTTATATCGGAAAATCGCAATGTGTATGTATTAGGCGACGGATCAAACAGGTATCAGTTTGTAGATGCGCAAGATGTATGTACTGCGCTTGAGAAAGCGACGCGTGCGAAGGGATTTGATATCTACACTATCGGCGGAGACGGCGTTATGACCCTGCGCGAGCTGTATCAAAGCGTCATTACCTATGCGAAAAGCTCGTCAAAGATTGTTTCGTTGCCAAAATTTTCTGCATTGGCCGCGCTTGCAGTTCTTGACTGGTTCAATATTTCACCATTGGGGGTATATCAATACTCCATGATTGGTCGCTCCATGTATGCAGATACAGCAAAAATTAAAAAGAAACTCGGGTGGAAGCCGAATAAGACGAACGAAGAGTCGTTTGTAGAAAATTACCGATGGTATGTGCAACACAAAAAAGAATTTACCCAAATAGGATCCGGTAACGTTTCGGCAAATAGAAGTTTGCCAAAAATGGGAATATTTACGCTTTTAAAAAAACTCTCATGAGGAAATTATTTTTAATTGCGATTTTGGTTTTGGCTGCTTTCTTAAGATTTTGGAATCTGGGAAACGTACCGCCAAGCGCTTCCATGGATGAAGCCTCAATAGGCTATAATGCATATTCCGTAGCGAAAATCGGCGTAGACGAGTACGGAGTATTTCCTCTCATATCCCAGCGCGCATATGATGATTGGCGCAGGTCTACGTACCTTTTATTAGTAGTTCCTTTTGTTGCGTTTTTGAATTTGCAGGTTATAGCAGTTCGGCTGCCGGCGGTTATTTTATCTATTATCACAATATGGGCAGTGTATCAGATCGTGTGTGCTCTTTTCTCAAAGCAAACTGCATATGCCCACGGTGCCGGATTTCTTGCTTCGTTTCTATTGGCGATGAGTCCCTGGCATATTTACATTTCCCGATTGGGTCATGAGTCCAATGCATATCTCTCATTTCTGGTTTTTGGAGTGATGTTTTTTCTTAAAGATCGGCCGCTTATTGCGATGCTTTTCTTTACTCTTTCAATAATTAGTTATTATGCTGGTCAAATTTTTGTGCCATTGTTTGGACTGGGAATTCTTATTATTTATAGAACGTCATGTAAAAAGTTTATTGTTCCACTTCTCATTTTTACTCCATTTCTTATTTTTATTTTTTGGTCCATTTTTTCTCCTTCAGCTCTCGTACGGTTCCAAGGTACAAGTGCGTTTGATTTTACTCAAAAAAAGATAACCAATGTTAAAATATTTTCCGAAAATTATGTATCCCACTTCAAAGTCAAATGGCTTTTTACTAATTCGGGTAGAGAATCATTTAAGGTGCCAAATGTGGGATTTTTGTATGTATGGGAACTTCCATTTATCTTGATCGGAATTATTGCTTTTCTTTTTCATCGAGACATTGGTAAACGTGGAAAGCAGCTTGTATTTCTATGGTTTTTTCTTGCTCCGTTTCCGGCAGCGGTTGCCACGCAGGCGCCTCACGCAATGCGGTCATACGCATTTCTGCCTACATGGCAGATATTTACTGCATTCGGCCTACTCTATGTATTTGCAGCTCTCAGAAGAATTAAAATACTCAGTCTGTTAACTTTCGCATTCTTCATTGTTGTGAGTTTGCAATCTTTTTACCAAAATTATTATCACGTTTTTCCCAAAGAGCAGTCTCGCTCGTTTTTGTTTGCGTTATCAAAAGCTATTCCGTATGTTCTCGCCCGAGAAAATGCGTATGAAAAGATCGTATTTTCCAATGCCGATAATGCCTATCAATCCTACATGATGTATCTGTACTATAGCCGTTTTGACCCGGGTCTCTATCAACGGTTAGGGGGAACGAAGACCGGGGGATACGCTGAAACTCATGCTATTGGTAAATACGAATTCCGGCCAATTATATGGAAGCAGGAAAAACCAATATCGCGGACGCTCTATGTGGGGAATGCTCAGGATTTTCCCAATGATATTCCATCCCTGACTACAATGAATTCACTTGATGGCATACCTGCTATTAAAATAGTTTCAATTGAACCATGAAAAAAATGCGCTGGCTGATTGTAGTCATTATATTTTCTCTTTTTCCTCTTTTAGACCTTTGGAAAACGGGTCTCCCGATTACTCATGACGGACAGGATCACGTGACACGCATAGCAAATTTTTATCAGTCTCTTTCTGAAGGGCATATCGTCCCGCGATGGGCAGGAAATCTCAATTGGGGATACGGGCACCCGATCCTTATGTTTTTGTATCCTCTGCCATCCTATGGAGCATCGCTTTTTCACTTTGTCGGGTTTTCTTTTGTTGACGCAACCAAATTGGTGTTTGCCGTGGCGTATATCGCGAGTATGGTAACAATGTTCGTGTGGGCAGAGGCTCAGTGGGGCAGGATTGCCGGATTGACTGCAGCAATAGTATATGGGTTTGCGCCGTATCGGTTTGTTGATCTCTATGTGCGCGGAGCAATAGGCGAGCATACTGCATTTGTTTTTCTGCCTATTATTCTCTGGGGGCTTCTGAAGCTTGCCCGCTGCCGTAATCGCCGTTGGGGCATGGTGGTGGCGGCTTCAATTGCAGGACTTCTTCTGTCGCATAATGCCATGAGCCTGATGTTTCTTCCGGTCGTTTTCCTCTATGGCGCATATCTGAATTTTTTTGAGACTAAGGAGCGGCGTCAGTTTATTATCCTGAGCGTTTGGTATATCGCCATAGGATTTATGCTCGCATCGTTTTTTTGGATCCCCGCGTTTTTTGAAGGGAAATATACGCTGCGTGACATTGTGACGAAAGGAGATTTTTCGGACCGTTTCGTACCGGTGCAAAAATTCTTTTATACTCCCTGGAATTATGGGGGAGGCAATGAATTATCAAAGGAATTAGGTATAGCACAATGGTTTATGGTGTTTGCGAGTATCGTCGTTTTTTTCAGAACAAAAAAGAAGGCAACACGATGGATTGCGGGAGTATCGCTTCTTTCACTGGTAGCATCAATATTTCTCATGACCAGCTGGTCATCCGGAATTTGGCAACAGATAACTACGTTGCAGAAATTTCAGTTTCCGTGGAGATTATTGACCCTTGCCGTATTTTTTTCATCTGTCTTGGGGGGAGCAGTCATCGCGTCGTTCTCAAAATCTTCAAAAAAAATCGCTTGTGGTGTCGTGGTGTTCGTAAGTCTTGCCTCCACGTTTTTTATGTGGCATGCTCAAGCGTATAGTATAAAACCGGAGAGTTTTTATACCGGTATTTATAACGGAACGACTGATACAGGAGAAAGCAGCCCTATTTGGTCTGTGCGGTTTATGGAGAAACGCTCTGATGCCCCTATGCAGGTGATAGAAGGAACTGCGAGTATAAAACAAGTATCCCGATCATCGACCAGACATTTTTATCAAATAGTTGCTTCCCAATCTGCGAAATTGGTTGAGAATACATTATATTTTCCCGGCTGGGAGGTGAGAGTAGACGGAAAATCTGTTGGTGTTGAATTTCAGGATCCTGCATGGCGGGGACTCATGACGTTTTGGGTTCCAACAGGAGAACATCAAATTGAGGTACACTTTAAGGAGACAAAATTACGAAAGATGGCGAATGCACTAAGCATCGTTGGGCTGCTTTTATTTATTTTATGAAAACACTTTCGGTTGCTATTGCGACATACAATGAAGAGAAAAAACTCGACGCATGTCTTACGTCCGTTGCATCATGGGTAGATGAGATCATGCTTGTTGATGGCGGATCGACGGACGGAACGCTTACCATTGCCAATAAATACAACGCTCGCATTATAAAAACGGATAACCCACCGATTTTTCATATCAACAAGCAGAAGGCCCTGGATAGCAGTCGCGGCGAGTGGGTCCTTCAGCTTGATGCGGATGAGGTAGTCACTCCCGAACTTCGAGAGGAGATTCAACAAATAACAAATAACAAACAACAAACAGCCAGCATGGGATATTTTATACCAAGAAAGAATTTTTTCTGCGGCCATTGGCTTAGTAAAGGCGGTCAATACCCGGATCATCTCATCCGGCTTATGAGGCGGGGAAGCGCGCATTTTCCCTGTAAGAGCGTTCATGAGCAGATCGCGGTTAACGGAAGTGTGGAGTATCTTGCTCACCCATTGTTGCATTACCCATACGACTCGATTGGGGAGTATTGGAGAAAGGCAAACGCCTATATTTCATTGACTGCACAAGAGCACAAAGAGAAAAAATTGCCGTTGAATCTCTTTACATACATGAAATATAACCTTTTCAAACCGACGGTAGCATTTTTTTCATTGTTCATAAGACACAAAGGATTTGTTGACGGATATTGGGGCTTTTTGTTTGCGTTGTTTTCCGCTTTGCATCACCCCCTTTCATACCTACGATATGTCAAAAATAATAGGTAGCCTCATTTTATTAACGGTACTATTATCTTTCCCGCGATGGTCAAACGCTTCGTATGTTTTGCCATATCCTTCCTTCATGCCCGGAAATAAATTGTATCAGATGAGCCGTATTTTCGATGAAGCAAAGAAATATTGGTACTGGGGAAATCTTTCTTCGTACCGGTATTACCTAGGGCAGTCAGATAAGGCTTTAGTGGAAGCAAAAACACTCTTTGAGTACAACCAATATCTTTTGGCGGTTAAGGCACTTGATCGGTCCAATGCCGCACTGCAGCACGTTCCCGATACACTCAAGCGGGCGAAGGATGAAGGAAAGAATATAGAAAAATATGAACGGGAATTTGGCGAAGCGATGAAAGAACATAAGAAGATTATCGGTAAGCTTCTCGGTGAATTACCGGAGGAGTTTATTTGGCGTCCTGAACGGGAAAAATCACAGACACTTCGAATTCACGAGGAGCTAAACAGCGCGCTGCGCCTGCGGCAATGAGAATACCGCTTGCAATCATACTACTGACTATCATAATGATGTCGCTCTATCGCGCGATCGCGTCGGTGTGGTTTTCGTACACGTCGCCGTATTATACCGATGACATATATCAGGGGTATCAATCTGCATATGATGGATCGCAGTATCGGAGGAAAGAAAATCCAGGGATTATCCCTGATGAGACGGTATTTAGCTATGCAGCAGGGGCTTATGTACGGGGTGTTGATCCGATCCTTATTAATTCCGAACACACGCCGCTTGGAAAGTACATGATCGGTCTTATTATTCTATTAATGAAAAATGATAAGTTTGTCGTACTGCCATGTGCTATTTTCGCGCTTATCGCAGTATGGTTGATCGGTTGGATGGTGCTCAAGGATAGAATCACCGCACTTGTTCCGGTGGCATTGCTCGCGACTGAGCCACTTTTTCTCAATCAGATTCGTATCGCTCCGCTTTTGGACATCATTCAGCTTCCCTGGATATTATTTGCTATCGCGGCTTTTCTTTGGGAGAGGCGAAAGGGATCATTTATCGTTACCGCTATCATGATCGGACTGGTTATGGCGACGAAGACGATTATTCCGGCAATACTCCTGGTCGCAACATGTATGGCATTTCTGTTATTACAACGCCAATGGAAGCTCGTCGTTCGGTTCATCCTGTGGTTGAGCATTTCCGGTATTATTTTTGTGGCTTCGTATACCAGGACCTTCATGAGCGGGTACACAATCGCCGATTTTATCGGGTTTCAGAAATGGATTTTTTTGTATCAGAAAAGCAAACTCATCTTTCCTTTTTCCGTTTGGCGGCTCCTCCTCTTCAATCAATGGCAGGCGTGGTGGGGCGATATGCGCATCCTTACTGCCGACGACTGGCGATGGACATGGCCGGTAAGCACGCTCTTGGGATTTGTAGCCATGGGGCTTTTTGCCGCTCGTAGGGTATCAACCAAGGAGCCAATAGCGCTGCTTATATTATGGGTCGCTGTCTACAGTGCATTTCTTTCCCTTGGTGTGGTTTCTTCACGATTTTTCTTGCCGCTGTTTCCGGTTTCGTATATCGTTGGGGTTTGGGTGGCACGATGGGGGATAAAAAAAATATGGCGATAAATTTCTTTTATTATCTTATTTTGATCGTGTTTACCATTCTTTCCTGGGGATTTGTGGATGCAAATGCTTTGCTTCCGGGGATTCCATCACTTCACTCAATCATTTACTCCAAAACTCTCTATCCCACCGTGTGGTATGCGGTCACTGTCGCGGTACTTTTTGCTTGGTATTTTTGGACGCTCTATCGTGTGCGAAAAGGATTCCTGACGTCAAAACATGTGTGGTATCTCATTATCAGCTCTGTCGCTATCCTCATGTGGGCCTATCCTGCACTGTCAAACGATATCTTTAATTACATCGCAACTGCCAAAGTGACATTTTTTTATCGGGAAAACCCGTACATCATCATGCCGATTGATATTCCCAACGAACCAAGCTTCGCCTTTCTCCATGCAGCTAATAAAGTGGCTCTCTATGGACCGGTGTGGATAGCTTTGACGGGCATACCTCATTTCTTGGGGATGGGAAATCTATTGATCACATTATTCACATTTAAAATTTTTGTCATCGGTTGGTACTTACTTCTTTGTTATCTTATTTGGATCGCTTCAGGAAAAAAATCATGGGCTCTTGCGTTTTTTGCACTCAATCCGTTAGTCACTCTCTCGACGCTAGTCGATGGCCATAATGACGTGGTCATGATGTTCTTTGCACTTTCATCGTTCTATTTATTGGGAAAAAAGCAATATGTTGGGTCGGTCATTTCACTGGTATTATCGGTATTTATAAAGTATGCCACAGTTGTTTTATTGCCGGTGTATTTATATTCACTCCTTTTAAGCACGTGCGGAAAAAGAGTGAATATAAAAAGTCAGTGGGTATGGTGCTCGATAGCGATGTATCTGATATTTTTTCTTTCACCCATCAGGGAAGAGATTTACGCCTGGTATTTTATTTGGCCGCTTAC
>JBBTTP010000005.1:0-6340 GCA_038064215.1 Patescibacteria group bacterium
CCTGGCAAATTGAGTCAACCTCCGCCCACCCCTCTGCGTTATCAAGCCAAAAGTCATTTATTTTCTGCACAGATACCATGCGGTACATGGCTACGTCAAATTCTGCTTTTTCTCCTGCGGAGCAAGGCGCAGAATTGTGCCTTGCTGCCGGGCTAGGATTCGAACCTAGAGTCACACAGATCCAAAGTCTGGCGTGTTACCATTACACCACCCGGCAAGAAATAACCTATAATTTTGAGCGGCGGACGGGAATTGAACCCGCTACCTTCTCCTTGGCAAGGAGACATTCTACCGGTGAACTACCGCCGCACTTCGGTCGCAAGGCGACCTCTGTGTAAACTTTCTATCAGTTTTTCTTTTTTCAACCGTGACCAACCTTTTATTTCTTTTTCTCTTCGAGCAGCAGGTATTTTATCAGAAAATATCTGCCAATATACCAGATTCACAGGTATTTTACTCTTTTGTAAAGGCGTCTTAATTCTCTTATTGTGTTCCTCAATTCGTTTTTTAAGGTTCCAAGTTATCCCAGTATAATAACTCGAGTCCGCGCATCGAACAATGTAAACAAAATAGCGCATACTCAAGTTTACACTGAGACCAGCTTTGCTGGTTGAAGTGTGCCGAGACTAGGAATTGCACCCAGATAACGTGTTTTTCAGACACGCGCCTTCACTGCGTCGGCCATCTCGGCAAAAAAACCTGCATTCTTATTATACCGTACACACTCTGTGGGCACGAAGAGACTTGAACTCCTGACCTTCTCTGTGTAAAAGAGACGCTCTAGCCAGCTGAGCTACGTGCCCTTCGCCGATCTCCTTTTGTGCCACGTAATAAATCGGGGATTTAAACGTGGCTACAACGTTGATCCGCCTCGGGCGGATCTTGCGTTGTGCCGGGAAGAGGACTTGAACCTCCATGTCTTTCGACACACGCACCTCAAGCGTGCCTGTATACCAATTTCAGCATCCCGGCGTTTTGTTATTATAGCAAAAAAGTGCCCAGAGGGAGACTCGAACTCCCATGCCTTGCGGCATACGCTCCTGAAGCGTACGCGTCTGCCAGTTCCGCCATCCGGGCAATCACACGCCAATTATACCATTTAATTCAGGGAGTTGTGGACGATTTGGAGCACAAAGTCGTCAAGCGTCATGCCATGGGCTTTGATGGACGCGGTCATGGCATCCCGCGGATTGGGATCAAACCCCGCATTTGCGTTGGCTTCCAAAAAATACCACTGGTGCACTTTGGGGTTATACCGCAGATCAAACCGGCCATAATCCCGAAGCCCGAGCGCATAGAACGCACGGATCGAATCTTTTTTTATCTGTGTATCAATATCGGATTTTAATTGCCGCGGAGGCGCCACAAAATGGCAACTTTTATACACCGGGAGGTGTTTGCTCCATTTTTCATCAAACCCGTAGATGTTCCACTTGTTTTTTGTTTTCCCGCTAAAGGCAATCTCGGCAATCGGCAATGCGACTGTTTGACTTGGCGTCTCCAGTACCGTCACCTGGAGTTCTTTACCAGGAATAAATTCCTCTGCCAAAAGTCCCTGGCGGTGAGTTTTACGAAGTTTACGGATAACATCTTTGAACTGCTGATAATTCTGTGTGATGGACCGGTCGGTGATGCCAATACTGCAGTGTTCAAACGCTGGCTTAATGATGATGGGAAATTTTCCCGGGACGAACCGCCGGCTCATCCGATCATTCAGGCGAATAAAGCTATAGTTCGGTGTAGGGAGCTGACTTTTTTGGAACAACCGCTTGGTTCGGAGTTTATTATTGCTCGTTTGGATGGCGCGAAACGAAGAGCCGGAGTGAGGGATTTTCAGCCGGCCCAAGACGCGCGCAATCTGGAGCTCCATGGCTTTACTGTCAACGAGATTAAACACAAAATCCGCTTTGAGTCTTTTTAAATTGCTTAAATCATCCGGTTCCACTTTAATAATCTGCACACGGTACCCACGGCGACGGAACAGGCGGTGCATGTAGTCCACAATCTCATCCGTTTGATTGTCCACCAATGCATGCTCGGCACTAAAATATTTATCCGTTATTTCCTCCGGGACATAATGATAGAGGAGGGCGATGGTATACTTTTTGCGGCGGTGCGCCGTCTTTCGTTTTTTCATGACCTTTCTTACTTAATACGAATTTTTCTCCCTTGTCAAATACTACGCACGATTTCTTGGCAAAACACTTCTAAACGAGTACAATAACAAAGGCAGGCCTGGTGGTGAAACCGGTATACACGCAGCACTTAAAATGCTGTCCACATACAACGTGGGTGTGGGTTCGAGTCCCACCCAGGCCACCCGGGGATTAGCTCAGTTTGCTAGAGCGCATCGTTTGCCCGCCTGACTGGAAATGACGGGGTGTAGTTCAGTTGGTAGAACGCTCGGTTTGGGACCGAGAGGTCGCCAGTTCGAATCTGGCCACCCCGACAGTCATTTCGGGCAGGGGACGATGAGGTCGGAGGTTCGAGTCCTCTATCCCCGGCGCGGCGGGTGGGGGCGCCGCGCCTCCGAACGTGTCGGCTCGAAATCCCGCCGAAGGCGGGACAAAAGAAAACGCAAAAATTTTAAAGAACTTTTAGCAAACTTAAATGGTCGCACTGGTTGCGTTTAACTCGATCACTCAAGTTGTCCAATGCGGCCATTAAAAAAGTGATCGATAAGTTGAACGCAAAAATACTATAACAAGTATCTGGACCTCTTTACAACTAGCTGTACTGATCCAAAACAATTCATGACTTGCAAATAGGTAAATCTGTGCTACAATACGTGCTATATGGACAGATTAAGACCGAATGGCATCAAGGAAATCATTAGAAAAAATAGCTACACAATTGAAATAGGTGGTAAATCTCCGGAAGCGCTTATGGCAGAACTTAGTCAAAACCCTTTTTTCGTGAGCGACTGGGCTAGAGGCACGATGCAATCACCAGACTTCAGTACGCTTGGTAGACGCACTGAAATTGAGGTTGCTCGACTAACACCAGCAGATGTTGGCTTTATCCAGTACCCAACGACGGAACAATTTTTTGACCAGGCAGCTTCCTTCGGGCTGGCGCTCCTTCCTGCAGAGGCTGGTCCGCACGCTCGCCTTCAAGACAGAAACCAGCACCCAGGAGATTGGTATCATATTGCCATGGATCCCATTTCTGACCGGTACGGCGACCCGGGCGTCTTCACGCTGGAGCGCTTCGGGGGCGGTCTGTGGCTCGATGGCGGTTGGGCGGATCCTGGCGGTCATTGGGATCTCGACGATGCGTTTGTTTTCGGTCTTCGCAAGTAATATAGACACTCTGATTTTTTGACTCTTTGATTCTTCCGTTTTTTTCCGGCCAAATTTTTTGTATACTATTCCTAGATTGGTTCCATCGAACGGCTACTGGCTTTTCGAGACCTTTTCGATACCGGCAGATTGAGAACGTGGTCGGCTACGGTTTACCACGGAAGATGTGCGAGGTATCCAACAAAAAAAGAACTAACTTGGTGTGGAGTGCTGGTTGATTGGCAATCACACATAAAATACAGCTCGTGTCTCATAGTAGACGAGCAGTGGTATACGAATGGCACGCCATACAAAACTGACCGGAACGGCAACCCGAACGTCTTCAAACTGGAACGCAACGAAGGCGGTTTGTGGCTCAATAGCAATTGGGCGAATCCTGGCAATGATTGGAATCTCGACAATGCGTTTGTTTTCGGTCTTCGAAAGCATAGACTTTTCCGTCCCGCTAAGTGGGGCGGTTTTTCTTCATGGGAAGCTCAAGGTTTTTTCTCCACCCACCAAACATTTTGCCTACCTCGTTAAGTTTGAGCCCTATTTCCTCAAATTGCGCGTGAGAAACAAGTTTTGCTTCCCACGCTACCGAGATGAGGAACTTCAGGAGGTCTAGCGTGAGAATGCACTGAGAAATTTTATCGGGTTTCTTTTCCCGTTCACTGAAATATGTTGCGTATGATAGCTCAAGAAGATCAAGAAATTTATGTTCAATCCTCGCGCCAATCGTATAGCGAGCGCCCTTAGGAATATGCGGTACAATATTCATCCATACCAAATACCCCTCTTTGACCCTAGTGAGAATCGACGCGCTATCGAGAGAGAGAGAGAGAGAGAGAGAGAGACGAAAGCGCCGGCTTGACCATGTATACGATGATATCATTTCCGTAGAGAATTTACTGCTCTCATGGCAGGAATTTTTGCGAGGAAAACGAAAACGAAAGGATATCGCCAAGCTTTCCTTGCATCTTATCGATAATATTTTTGCGCTGCACCGCCGGCTGAGTCAAAAAACATACCGGCATGGATCATACCATGCATTTCGGATTAACGATCCAAAGCCTCGGAATATTCACAAAGCAGACGTTTGCGACCGGCTCATTCATCATGCGATATATAGAATACTATATCCCTATTTTGATAAAAAATTCATTTTTGACTCATACTCCTGTCGCAAAAACAAAGGAACGCATCGGGCGATCAATCGGTTTCGGGCATTTGGGCGGAAAGTTTCCCGAAACAACGCCCGGACTGCCTGGATGTTAAAAGGCGATATCAGACAATTTTTTGCAAGCATTGACCACACGCTGTTGCTACATATTTTAGAACGACACATAGACGATGCAGAAACGGTAGGGCTTTTGCACAACGTCATTGATAGTTTTTATGCAAGGGAAAATAGTCGGGTTGGCCTACCACTTGGGAATTTGACAAGCCAACTCCTTATTAATATCTACATGAACGAATTTGACCAGTTTCTCAAACGAACACTGAAGGTTCATTATTACATCCGCTATGCAGACGATTTTGTCATTTTGCATGAAAGCAAGCAGTGTTTAACGAGCCTTCTCCCCAAGATATCTGAATTTTTGGAGACGACATTGAATCTTTCCCTCCACCCTGACAAAGTCTTTATTAAAACACTTGCATCCGGCGTTGATTTTCTCGGCTGGGTGCACTTTCCCCACCATCGGGTACTGAGAACAACAACAAAACGGAGAATGTTTCACAAATTACGACAAAATCATTCGCATGCATCGCTAGCCTCATACAGAGGAATGCTCAGTCATGGAAATACACACAAGCTACTCCTTCGGTTATATCTGAAATATCCAGACGAAAGGAGGAAACAATAAAGGCTGTATTCTCCTTGCCTTTTCAGCTACAATACGAGGGAGAAAAGTTCTGTTTTCCGCGCATGGGTCGGGTGGTGCAAGGAAAACTATAAATCCCTACCTAACTCGAACGAAGTGAGAGCAAAATCTCACGCGCAAAAAAATAACGGAAGCGAGGCCGCCGCAGGCGGCCGAGCTAACCTTTGCGAAATTCGGTTCTAACTTTTTCGTAAATCTCGACTCATGAAAAAAATCATAGCTGGTGCAATAACAGTACTTATCCTTTTCACCCTTTGGTTTTACTGGACCTACCCCATGGGACCAAAAGTAAAAATCCGGGGACACCTCTTTTCTGTTGAGCTCGCCATCACGCCCCAGGAGAAAGAGAAGGGATTAAGCTGGCGAAAATCATTGGCAGCCGATCACGGAATGCTGTTTCTTTATGACCATAAAGGACAATTCGATTTTTGGATGCGCGGCATGCAGTTTCCCTTGGATTTTCTCTGGATCAGCGACAAGAAAATTGTCGATATCACCGTCAATGTGCCGAAACCCAAAGAAGACGAAGCACCGGTGCAACTGACCCCCAAAATTCCGGTCGATAAAATACTGGAGCTGCCTGCGGGTTCTGTCGCCAAATATGGCATCCAGCCGGGCGACGACGTGACGTTTATCACGAATTAACATATAATAGTGGGTACGCGGCGTTAGTTCAGCGGTAGAATGTCAGTTTTCCAAACTGAAGGTCACCGGTTCAAATCCGGTACGCCGCTCCCGGCCCCCATAGCTCAACGGATAGAGCATCTCCCTTCTAAGGAGGCGATGGCAGTTCGATTCCGCCTGGGGGCGCTTCCTGCTATACTTAACCCCCATGAAGTATTGGATTATTCTTATAATCGCATTTCTTTTCGTTCGACCGGTCGTTGCAATCACCAATCCGCTGGCAGTGCCGAATAACCGCTACGGCATCCACATCGCTGATCCGAACGACATTCCCGATGTCGCACCGCTGGTGAATTCCAGCGGTGGCGATTGGGGATACGTCACGCTGGTCATCCCAAAAACTGACCAAAATTCAGACGCCTGGCAGAAAAAATTCAACGAAATGCGTCGACAGCACCTCATCCCCATTGTCCGGCTTGCCACCACGATAGACGGCGCCAGCTGGATCAAGCCCACAAAGGAAGATATCCGGGACTGGGTTTCTTTCCT
>JBBTTP010000006.1:0-2098 GCA_038064215.1 Patescibacteria group bacterium
AAGCGCACGTACCAGCCGAAAAAGAAAAAGCGCGTGCGAAAGCACGGGTTCCGGGCGCGGATGAAAACTACCGGCGGGAGGAGCGTGCTGAAGCACCGGCGATTGGTCGGTAGGAAGAAATTGACGGTATAAAACTACGATTATTCACCCATGCTCCCTTTTCTCAATAGACTTCCCTCTCAGCGAGTCCGCCAGTTATTTCAATCGGGAAGGCGAATTTCCGGCGAGTGGTATCAATTGATATTTCAAAAAACCACCGGCATGCCGCGGTTTGGTTTTTTGGTTTCCATAAAAATAGACAAACGCGCGACGGTCCGCAACCGCATACGGAGGCTACTGCGCGAATCCGTGCACCATCTCCTGCCGGAACTTCTGCCGTATGACGGGATCATCGTGGCACGAAAAAATATTGCGGATAGAACACAAGCTGAGGTCGAACAGAATCTGCGAGAAATGTTCCATCGGGTTGGTTTACTCCGGACGGATTCATGAAGCGCATAGTAATTTTTTTCATTCATTTGTATCGAAAGACCCGCTTTCTTTTTTTTGTCGGTTCTTCGTGCCGGTACCAACCAACCTGCAGTGCGTATACCGAGCAGGCAATCGAACGCTATGGTATAATCTATGGATTGTTTCTTGGGGTGAAACGCATCATCCGGTGCCACCCGTGGAGCAAAGGCGGATACGAGCCGGTAAGATAATTGTTATGACTGATGCTAATCTTTGGAACCAATTGCTCATCTGGCCCATCGTCAATATTTTGGCGGCGTTTTACAAATTTTTTGAATGGCTGCATATCCCCGGACCTTTGGGGTTTGCCATTATTCTTCTGACTATTGTTATCCGCGTGATTTTGTATCCCCTCATGAATGCACAGATGAAAAGTGCCAAAAAAATGGCGGACCTCAAGCCGCACATGGATGCGCTGCACGCGCAACACAAAGATGACAAGAAAAAACTTCAACAGGCGCAGATGGATTTGTATAAAGAACACGGGATCAATCCTGCGGCCGGATGCCTGCCGCTTCTCGTCCAGATGCCGGTGTTGATTGCTTTGTACAACGTGTTTTATCAGGTGCTTGGGAACGGCAATATCGCAAAAGTAGTGGAAGAAATTAATCAGGTGGTCTATGCACCATGGCTGCGGCTGACGAATTTTGACCTGACATTTTTCGGCGCGAATCTCGCCGTGAAACCCAGCGAGTGGCAGACGCAGGGCATCTGGCTTTTGAGTATTCCGCTCATTACCGGACTTCTGCAGTGGTGGCAGATGAAGCTCATGATCCCGGCACCACAGACGTCAGACTTAGGACGTAAGACGTCAGAAAAAAAAGATCTTAAGTCTGAAGTCCAGAGTCCTAAGTCCAACTCTGATACGGGGGCGGAGATGCAGAAGCAGATGGCGATGATTACGCCGGTGATGTTTGGATTTTTTGCCTTGCAGTTTCCGCTCGGACTGTCACTGTACTGGAACATTTTTGGTCTTTTTGGTATCATGCAACAGGTGCGCGTAAACGCCCACAAATAAATGAATATGGATCACACAGAAGCCGTGAAAAAAACAGCAGAGGAATTACTTGTAAAACTTGAAGTAACCGGCGTGGTGTCTGTCACCACGGATGAAACCGGCGCATACCGCGTGCACATCGAAACAGAAGAAACAGGACTTCTCATCGGCTACCATGGCCGGACACTGGAAAGCTTTCAGATTATGTTGAGCATGCTCGCGTCAAAGAAGTTGGGAGAATGGGTCAAAACATACGTGAACGTGGGCGATTACCGGGAAAAACGCGAAGAGGCGCTTATGCTCATGGCCCAGAGAGCCGCCGAACGGGCGCTTGCGGTTGATCGTCCGGTGGAGCTTGCGCACCTGTCTCCTTCTGAACGGCGCGTCGTGCACCTGACGCTATCGGGCGACGAACGCATCGAAACAGAATCAGTAGGCGTTGGCAATAGCCGGACCCTCTTGGTGAAGCCAAAGCAATAAGGCGTCAGCGCGTCAATGCGTCAGGGGTATGCCAATCCACAAAAAATTTTTCTCCCTTCTTCTTATCTTTCTTCCGACGCAGTTGGGCTACCACTTCTGGCCGGACTGGGC
>JBBTTP010000006.1:2198-4614 GCA_038064215.1 Patescibacteria group bacterium
GAATTTGTTTTGTTGGGGTATTACATCGTGAAAACAAAAGTTCAGCTATCCGCTATCAGCTATCCGCTATCAGTCGGAATTTTGTACTCTTCTCTCATCGCGATTGGTCAATTTTATTTTCAGCATTCCATCGGCGGGCCGTTGTGGTGGTTGGGGGAGCGGACCTTTGCACTCGATACGCCGGGGATAGCACGCGTCGATACGCAATTTTCAATTTTTCGGCTTCGGCCGTATGCCACGTTCCCCCATCCCAACGTTCTCGGTGGATTTTTGGCGGTGGTGCTGCCGCTTGTTATAGCGTCAGCGCGTCAGCGCGTCAGCGCGTCAGCGCAGTGGCTGTTCCGAGTTTCGTTTGTGTTTGGTATCGTGGCATTGGTGTTGACGTTTAGCCGGAGCGCGATTGTTATTGGGATTTTGGCGCTTGCATTTGTTTTTTTCCAAAAAAAGAAAATCTTCTTTTTCTTTTCAATCCTCATTTTAACGTTTTCCGTTTTCCGTTTACCGTTTACCTTTTTTGAAGAATCAGTGACTGTCCGTCAGCAATTAAACGTTGCCGCAATCAGATTGTGGCAAACTTCTCCCCTTTTTGGAGTTGGGTTAGGAAATTTTCTCGTACGGCTGCCGGAAGCACTCCCCACGCGGACGATCTACTTTTTGCAACCGGTACACAATATTTATTTGCTATTGTTATCGGAGGTTGGTGTTGTGGGATTTCTATTTTTTATTTGGTTTTTACAAAAAATTTTCAGACATCCGTTTGGCATTTGGCACTTAGCATTTGGCATTCTTTTAGTGTTAGGTCTCGTCGATCATT
Source organism: Patescibacteria group bacterium (assembly GCA_038064215.1). GTDB lineage: Bacteria > Patescibacteriota > Microgenomatia > UBA10105 > UBA927 > JACREN01. The sequence goes on from JBBTTP010000006.1 coordinate 3,013, forward strand.
ATCCACTCACGCTCCAGCAGGGGCAACTACTGCTGACGCTACTCATGAGTTTAGCGATTGTAGACAGGACGCGAAATTTGACTTTATATTGAGATTATTGTTAGGATTAAACTGCTATGAAAAGAGTGAATACTTCTACCAAAAACATGGGTCAATATGCCGGGAAATGGGTGGTCATTGATCCAGTAAAGGATTTTATTATTGCCACTGGCGTGACGCTAAAAGACATTGCCCCCCTTGTTACTCATTCGACAAAAGAAAAAATTCTTCCCGTGGGAAAAGCACCTTTCTCTTTTTTAGTCCCCCGAAAAGATGAGGGGCCTTACGTTTTATGGATAAAACTATCCTAACTTCTTTTCCTTATCAACAAGATGCCAAAAAACATTTTTTCCCCGTCATCCCCATACGATTTCATTTTAGTACAACAACTGTTGACTCTACCGCTTTAATAGATTCCGGAGCAACTATTTCTGTTTTTAGAGCCGATGTGGCCTTGAACTTAGGTTTGGATCTCGAGAATGGCAAAGAAATTTATCTTGGTGGCGTCGGCGGACATATAAAAGGCTATATCCACAAATTAAAAATAGAAATTGGGGGAAGAAAATTTCTTTGTCCCATTGTTTTTTCTCGCGAATATCTGGTTTCTTTTAATCTGCTGGGGAGAGAAGCCGTTTTCAAGCAATTCAGAATTATCTTTGAAGAAAAGAAAAGCCTCTTAAAGCTAGAATAGCAGTAGCGCCATTCCCGATGGTACAATGTGGTCATGCGTTTTACCTCCCTGTTTGCCTCAAATAAAGCTCTGGTTATGTGGAACACCTTAAGCCAGATCCTTGGAAAAGTCGTGGGGAGCGGGGCGATGCTCCTCGTCAGTATTTTTATCGCCAGGGAATTTGGAGCGCAGGGGTATGGGGACTTTACTAAGATCACTACATTTGTTGCCTTTTTTTATCTTTTCGTCGATTTTGGACTAAACGCTATCTATCTTAAACGCAACTCAGATTGGGCGACGCTTTTAGGAATGAGAATCCTCGGCGGTGTACTGTTAATGTTTTTGGCTATTGCGTTGCTTTCATTCCTTCCGCAGGGAGAAACCCAGGGGTATACAGGACTTGTCCGTTTGGGAATCATACTCTTCTCCCCCACAATACTTTTACAAGGTCTGATTGTGTCGGCAAATGCAATATTTCAGAAACACTTGCGGTACGACTTTGCGACTCTTGCTTTGACGGTAGGAAACATCGTCACTGTAGTCCTCGTGTGGGCAGCAGTGTACGGATTATCCTCTCGTGTTGGCGTGATCGGAGTGACGACTTCCCTACTTCTCGGACTGTGTGTTACAGGAATAGTTTCCTTTTTGTTTGTGCGCCGCATCGAACACTCCGTCCACATCTCTTTTGATTGGAAAACCGCAAAAATACTTTTTATGGCTGCTCTCCCTTTGGGCATTACGTTACTTTTTAATCAAGTGTACTTCCGGATCGATAGCTTTGTCCTAGCTCTGACCCGATCCACCGCTGAAGTTGGACTCTATGGGCTGGCGTACAAGGTGTTTGAGCTGCCGCTCGTCATCCCGACGTTTTTTATGAATAGCGTCTATCCGTT
>JBBTTP010000006.1:4714-13829 GCA_038064215.1 Patescibacteria group bacterium
TGGTTTGCTGCTCCTCTCCTTATATACATCCGTCCGGAGTTTGCAGAAAGTATTCCTCTTTTGAGAATCCTTACGCTTGGGCTTCCGTTTTTTTTTCTCTCAAGTCTCGTGATGTGGGCGCTTATTGCTCTTGGTAAGCAATTAGTTTTAGCGGGTATCTATGGAAGCCTGATGATTACAACAATACTACTGGATATCCTTGTTATTCCAAAATTTGGAGCAACAGGCGCGGCATGGATTACAGTGGGAAGTGAGGCCCTTGTGCTCATTGCATCTGGACTTGTCCTTCGGCGATATTTAAAAAAAATATGAAATACATCATCCATACCGATGGGGGAGCGAGGGGAAATCCTGGGCCGGCAGCGGTGGGGGTAGTCATCGAAAGTGAAAAAACATTGATAGTGGAATTTGGGAAGAGGATAGGGGAGACCACTAATAATGTTGCGGAGTATACAGCAGTAATTGAAGCGCTACACTTCGTGAAGAATAATCCAATTCTCAAATTATCCAATTATCCAATTATCCAATGTTATTTGGATTCAAACTTAGTGGTACAACAACTGAACGGAAATTTTAAAGTGAAAGACGCAAAACTCCGGGAACTCATGATGCAGGTGAAAATATTAGAGGTGGAAATCGGTGGCATGATTTTTTATCAGTATATTCCGCGGGAGCAAAACCAGCGGGCGGATTTTTTGGTCAATCAAGCGCTTGACGGCACGGTCATGTCTTCTTCTCTCTCTAATTTACGCGTATAATCTAGCTGATTCATTGTTTTCGGAGGGCAGTTTTGCCATAATAAAGTCAAACCCTATGACACCTCCCCCACCACACGTTGTTCATGAAGCAGTACCCGACGGAGCGCTTGCGCACATAGATGCGCAGGATGAGCTCATGGCGGGGCCGCTTCGGGAATTTCTAAGCTCCCAGGGATGCACGGTGACGGTGAATGCAAAGAGTCCTTTCCCGGCGGCATACCACATCGTGATTGGTGGGGCAGACTTTGTGAAAGAATTATTGGATGGGATGCGATACCCGCCGGAGAAGCGCATTGCAATAGTTTGGGATACCATTCCGGATATTACGGCGCTTGCTGGTGACACCCGTACAAAATTAGTCCGTATCGACCCGCGGCCGCTGACGGATTCTGACGTTGCATCGATATTTTCTTTTTTCTTTACGTCATCGAAAAAACTTTTAGACTTGCGGACGCTTCCTACGGCATCAGTGTCTGTGGCCCCTCCGCAAAAAATTTTATCGTCTGGTGACGAAGAGCGGGTGGGAGGGCTTATTCGCGAATTGTTTGAGGAGCCGGTGAAACCCCTTCGGCAGGAAAAAAGAAAACTGCGGCGTATACCCATGGTTGCGGGGTTGGTGTTAGGAATTTTTTGCATGATACTCTTTCCCTTTGTTTGGTTTAGTCTGGGGGTCGGTGTTTCTGCGGGGCTTTTTGGATATTCTGCGGGGCTTTGGAAAAAAGGAGACGCAGTGTGGGCAACCCGCGCTGCAACCGCAGGATTTTATTGGGTGAAGCAGGCGGAGTGGGCGCTGGGGATTCTCGCGGTACCGATGAGACTCGTGGGACTGGATAGTCAGGTGCGGGCGCCGGAACGGGCGGTCTCATTTCTGTCTGACGTCGGACTGGGATTGACCGGTCTTACGAATGTCGCGTCGGATGCACGGGAGGCCGCGGCCGCGATACTACGCACTGACCCAACGCCTGCAGGAGTTTCACCGGTTGCGGTAGTCGGGCGTCTCCGGACATCTATAGCGCGTGTGCAAAATCACTTCAGTCTCGCGCAATCCCAACTGGCGATACTCATCCGCGATCAGGCATTCCCGTTTCCCGTAGAGAAGGCGTTAGCTGCCGCACGGCAGAATCTGTCATTTGCGGAACAGCTGTTAGCACTGTATCCGGCGGTTGCTGGATTTCGGACCAAGCAAACGTATCTCGTCCTGCTGCAGAACAGTATGGAGCTCCGGCCCGGCGGCGGCTTTATCGGCAGCATCATGCAGATTTCCGTTGATGGTGGAAAGATCACGGATATGAGCGTGCAGGACGTGTACGCAATAGATGGACAGCTCAAAGGCCACGTGGATCCGCCGATGGCGGTGAAAGAGCTTTTGACGCAGGAGCACTGGTACTTGCGCGACAGTAATTGGGATCCGGATTTCCGGGTAAGCGGCGAGCGTGCCGCGTGGTTTTATCAAAAAGAAACGGGCATAGTCCCGGATGGCGTCATTGCGGTGAGCCTGCCGTTTCTGACGGATCTTCTCCGGGTCACCGGGCCATTGACTCTCTCTGATTATGCCGACCGGATTACGGCGGATAATTTTTTCGGCAAAGCGGTCTTTTACACCCAATCGGATTTTTTTCCGGGCTCTACGCAAAAGAAGGATTTTTTGGGGAGTGTGACCCGTGCACTTTTGTCTGCCATAACCAGCGACCGGAAAATATCGGCACCGCTTCTTTTTAAAGCGGCATCGACGAGCGTTGCTCGCCGGAATCTCCAGTTTTATTTTTCTCATCCCGAGACGCAATCGCTGATTGAACGGTTTGGGTGGGCGGGGAGCGTCTACGCCAATGCCGGGTGTGCCGGTCTTGATACCGCGTCGTGTTTGTTTGATCCGCTCCTCATCTCCGAAGCGAATGTGTCGGTGAATAAAGCGAATGCATTTGTCAAGCGGTCGGGGTTGCGGACTGTTGTTTTTAGCGAAGACGGAACGATGAAGGAAACACTGACGCTGACGTATCGGAATCCGTCTCTCGGCACGCCGGGAGATGCGGGCGGGTCGTATCGGGCATACGTGCAGATGGTCGTGCCGGCTGATGCGATGGATTTTGATGTCTTGGTCGATGGCACGGCGGCGGCCAATCGCAGCACCAAAAATCGGTCCGCACCTGTTCCGTATTGGGAAACGCTGGGAGACACGAAGAGGAATAGTATCGGTGTCGCGCTTGATGTTCCAGCCGGCGGGCAGGCACAGCTTCTGGTTTCGTACCGTCGGGGAGTCGCGTTAGTATTTGATAAAAAAAATGGAGCGGTCTATGAAGCGTTTGAACAAAAACAGGCAGGGACAGGGGATGAATCCCGGCAGCTTGTCGTGCGGTACCCGATTTTTTGGCAGGGAAACGATATCGGAGATGGCCTCAAGCCAACAGTGGGCTTTCTTGCAAAGGAAGCGCAACTGACGTACAATAGCACAATCCCGACCGATCAAATGGTCCGGATACAGTTTAATAAATAATTTATTCATGAAAAAATACACACTGCATGCAGAAAAAAGAACCCTCGTCGGCCGCAAAGTAAAAAATCTCCGCAAGGCCGGTCAGCTTCCTGCTACGGTCTATGGGAAAAAAGTTGCGAGTGTGTCGCTGACGGTTGGTGTAGATGATTTTTTAAAAGTTTACAAAAGTGCAGGGGAGACGGGATTGGTAGAGCTATTGATTGAAGAAAAAAAGGGTTCATCCGGCAGGCAGGTACTGATCCATACGGTTCAGCGTCATGCAGTGTCCCATGCACCGCTCCATGTGGAATTTTTGCAGGTGGATTTGAAAGAGAAAGTGAAAACCAAGGTTCCGCTGGTACTCGTTGGTACTGCTCCGGCGGTTGCGCAGCGCCTGGGTGTGCTTTTGACGGTGTTGGATGAAGTAGAAGTGGAGGCATTGCCGACGGATTTGCCGGAGCACATAGAGGTGGATGTGTCCGGATTGGACGCGGTGAATCAGGAATTAACAATTGCCGATGTAAAGATTCCGTCAGGCGTTGCGGTATTGTCGGATGCAGGATTAACGGTGGTTACGGTGGGATCAGTGGTTTCTAAAGAAGCAGAAGCCCAAGCCGCAGCCGATGCCGCAGCCGCGGCTGCTAAAGCTCCGGCAGAAGGCACCCCGACGTCCGTCGGGACTCCCGCTGAAACCGCCAAACCCACAGATGCTGTCCCGATGTCCGTCGGGGTTAAAGCGCCGCCGGCCAAGGCTCCGGAAGAGAAGAAAGAGAAGTAACTTATTCCAGAAGACGAGAAAGCTGATAGCCTATCGCAAGGCCCGGATCGATCGCACGAATTTTTTCCACATACTGCTTCGTGTCAGTTTTGTATCCCAGCTGGTAGGCAAGCGCGGCGAGTGCAAGGTAGGCATCCCGGTAATCCGGTTTTTCTTTGATGACCGTTTGCCAGTAGCGGTAGTCTTTTTTCAGGCGGACCGGTTCGTTTTCCCATGCAGTGAGTATATCCATGGGGCTGGCCTGTGCGCCCAAAACAGAAGGGCCGTCGCTTGCCAGGACGAGTTCATTTTTTGCTTTATCAAATACGCCATTTTGTCGATACCAATGGGCCAGATTGATGTGGGCATCGCTGGACGTGGTTGGCTGCATGACTGCCACCAAAAGCGGCTGAAATCCGGCGGGCGGCGATGACAAAGCGGCGTAGATATTGTATACAATCAAGACCATCAATATGCTCCAAAGTGAAAATTCACGGAGAGCAAACAAGAGCGTTGCGGAGATAAATCGGGAAATATGCGGTAATTTTAGGCTCATAGTGCGCAGTATGCTATCATTGTAAAAAGAGAGAGGCGGAAAAGCAATGGGACAATTACGGGTACTTGCACTGTTGGAAAAACACTATCCTCACGCACGGATTGTCCTTCGGTACGGCAATCCGTGGGAGCTTTTGGTAGCGGTGATTCTTTCTGCACAGTGTACTGATGTCATGGTGAATAAGGTGACGGAGAAACTATTTGCCACGTACCGGTCGCTCGATGCGTTCGTTCGCGCGGATATCAAGGAGTTTGAGCAGGATATCCGATCCACCGGCTTTTATCATAACAAAGCGAAAAATATCCTCGCCGCGGCCAAACTGGTGAAGGAAAAATTTCATGGATCCGTCCCCAAGACCATGGAGGAGCTTTTGACTATCCCAGGGGTCGCGCGTAAAACGGCAAACGTAGTATTGGGCAACGCCTACGGAGTCGTTGAGGGGATTGCCGTCGATACCCATGTCCTGCGTTTGAGCCAGCGGTTGCGATTAGTGGATCTGGACAAAATCGAGGGTAAGAAAAGATTTAGCTTCGCAAGGCCAGGCCTTGCGAAGCTAAAAGGGATTGACTATAAAAAAGATGCGGACCCGGTCAAGATTGAACGCGAGCTTATGGCAGTGATTCCCCAAAAGGATTGGTTTAAAACGACCTATCTCCTCATTGACCACGGTAGAGCGGTCTGCAAAGCGCAGAATCCAAATTGCCAAGCCTGCTTCCTTCATGACCTGTGTCCAGTCTCACGGGTGTAAGAAGCAAAAGATGGTATACTTCGATAACTCAGGTTTGCAACCAGGTTACTCAGTATAGACCCATCTAACCCTCTTTGCTGCCCCTTCGGGTTGCAAATCGGGGTAAGATGGGTATATGGTATGATGTGGGTAACATGACACAGTCTATTGGCATAAAAGTCGTTCTTTTTAGCGTCATGGATGGGACGCTGCGGGTGTATTGGGAGAAAGGAAAAATTCCGTCTCTTGCATGGACCGGAGAGAAAAGTCTGGACCAGGCCGTGGACGAACTGACCCGGCGTATTCCGGGTTTGGCCACGGATCAGGGATATTGCGAGCAGCTTTACACCTTCTCGTCCACTGAGGCCCGTGAGTATGACGTGGCGATTGCCTATTATGTGCTTCTGGCTGAGCACAAAATCCCCGGGTCGCTTCGCAGTTACTGGATTGCCTACGAGGCTATGATTGATTCTCCGGATTTAGCGATCATTACGTATGCGGTGCAACGGCTGCGGTGGAAAATCGAGTACACCAATGCCGTGTATAGTTTGCTTCCGGCCGAATTTACCCTGGGACAGCTCCAGCGCGTGTATGAAGCAATTCTTGGTAAAGCCCTGGACAAGCGCAACTTTCGTAAAAAGATCCTGTCTCTCGGGATTCTCAAAGACACGCGAAAGAAAAAATCTTTGGGCCGCGCGCGGCCTGCGGAAGTGTATGCGTTCAAAACGCGAAGCCTTACCTACGTAGAGGTTCTATAATCCCGCTTGACTTCATTTTTTCACTGGTGTATAGTTAACACTATTCAATTGGTGTAAAAAATACACTTTATGAACGCACATACGATTGAACAAGGCACCCCGTCATATTGGGAAATGAATAATAATCGATTGCCAACATGGCAAAAGGGTGGATTGTCGCTTGCCGATCATTTTACCCATCAAGACAACCCTTTGCTGCTTTTTGACGGCGATGGTGTAGTAGTCTGCGGAGATAGTCTTCATAAATTGCAATGGTCTCATCCAGAAATAGTGTCCGCACTTCGCGCGCTGGAAAAATCTGGTGTAACCTTATCTCCTGCTTCCGCACGCGGCGATCACTTCCTGCGGCATCTTCGCGCTGCAGGGCTTGAAATTTTTGGCCCCGCAATTTTAGGTGGTGGGCAACTCTGTCGCGTACACGATGAAAGACTTATATTTGCAACGCCTGCACAACAAACATTTTTTGCCGATCTTCCGGCATGGTTTAGTAGACAAGAAGCCTATCGCGCAGGATTTCGATTAGTACAAAAGGAGAAGGAGCAAGGCAACACTGTATATTGCAGGGGAGACCATCAGTGGCAATCGCCACTACGTCGGACGTTTTGGCTCATTGAAGATGACGCACCAGATATCCTCTATCGAAACGGCATTGTGACAAAAGAATTTTTTGAACAACCCGCACGCATCCTTGCCCAAAAGCACGGGTTAGATTTTGATAGAGATATTTCTCTGGGAGTGAGCCGAATGCATTTGCCGGACGGAAAAGTGCTCGTTATTGTTCGATTTGCTCCGAATCATGATGGGAATAAAGTAACAAAGGCAGCGGCAGTCGAGGCATTTTTACCAGAGTATCGTGGTTGGGTTTTTATAGCGGATGGCTTTGGAGATGTTGAACTTGCCCGGCTTACTTGTGAACGGGGAGGGCTCGTGGTAAGTATTGGAGGAAACCTAGATATTGCTCCCGATGCGGAAAAATTTGCCGGATTGGCCGATATCCAACTTAAAAACCCTGCAGAACTCGTTGGCGCGTTGTATTATGCGGCACTCATTCGCGCATAGGCATCTGCGTCTTGATACTATGAATTTTCTGACTAACGATGCCATTGATCGGATCCGCCGGGACTATTATTCCGCTGTATATTTTCATCGAACAAAAGAAGTATTGCTTGCCGAAAAAAACTTCACCCCGGTGACCATGCAGATTTTTCAACGAAACAACGATGTTCTTCTTTGTGGCGCGGGAGAGGTTGTTGAATTATTACAACAAGCAACGGGATACTGGCAGGGAAGGAAATGGGTTAATTGCTGGAAAACACTTGAGGTAAAAACGCTTACGGACGGAGATACCCTGCGGGCTAAAGAGCCTGTTTTGCATATTACCGGACCGTATGTATATTTTGCACATCTGGAATCTGTGTATCTGGGAATTTTGGCACGACGAACGCTTGTGGCGACAAATGTCCGACGGGCAGTTGATGCGGCCGGCGGCAAACCAGTGATGTTTTTTGCCGATCGGTTCGACTATTTTGCCAATCAGGAAGGCGATGGGTATGCGGCGCACATTGGTGGAGCGGCCGGCATCTGTACGCCTGCGCATAGATCATGGTGGAATGGTAAGCCTGTCGGGACAATTCCCCACGCGCTTATTGCTATCAATAATGGAGATACGGTGAAAGCAGCGCGACAATTTGTAAAGCATTATCCTCGCGTGCCACTTATTGTTTTGGTTGATTATCACAACGATTGTGTACGTACGGCGCTCGATGTCGCTAACGCGTTAGGAAAACGGATTTGGGGTATGCGACTGGACACCTCGCAGGACATGGTTGACGTGTCAGTTGCAAAAACAAAAGAAGCAGGAGTGACACCGGAAGTAGTCAGGATGGTGCGATCTGCGCTGGACAGTAAAGGGCACAATCATGTAAAGATTGTTGTTTCCGGTGGGTTTACGGCAGAAAAGATCATGACATTTGAAAATGCTCACGTTCCTGTCAATGTCTATGGTATAGGATCATGGTTTTTGAAAGGGAATAATGATTTTACTGCTGATATAGTAAAGGTACATGGGAAACCAGAAGCAAAAGTTGGAAGGAGATTCCATGCAATCCATCGATCCTAAAAGGGTAGCAGAACAGATGATGGTATTTATCAAAAATGCGTTTAATAAAGAAAGGCACGCCAATGCCGTGATTGGGTTATCGGGTGGCATTGATTCGGCGACGAGTTGCGCCCTTGTAACGCGCGCCTTGGGAGCAAACCACGTCTATCCGGTTTTGTTGCCGTACGGATCGTTAAGCAATGAGGGAACAAAAGATGCACGATTAGTGATTGATTGGTTAAAGATACCAGAAAAACAGGTTCGTGTTATCGATATTCAGCCAATGGTAGATGCAGGGGTGAACACCATCGATTCGGCAATGGATGAAGGACGACGAGGCAACATCATGGCGCGGATGCGGATGGTAGTGCTCTATGACCTGGCCAAAGCAATGCCGGCGCTCGTCATCGGCACGGAAAATAAAACAGAACATTTGTTGGGCTACTATACCAAGTTTGGCGATGAGGCAAGCGACATAGAACCGTTGCGGCATTTGTATAAAACGCAGGTATATGAACTTGCGCGCTATCTTGATGTTCCCGAAAAAATCTTATCTAAACCGCCAACTGCAGGCTTGTGGGAAGACCAGACGGATGAGGGGGAATTTGGGTTCACCTATAAGGAGGTCGATGAAGTGCTTTTCCTTCATTTTGATCAGCATGTATCCAAAGAAGCGATAATTAAGAGGGGGTATAACAAGAAAACCATCGAGCGCATGTGGTGGTGGATAGAGAAGGGGAGATTTAAAGATAGGCTTCCTGTTATTCTTCAGGAAAGGTAACTTCCCAAGGTTCCTGTTTGAAGCCAGTATATCTTAGCCATCGAGGAAGAATTTTGAAAAAGGTAAGATCCGGGACAAGATCCTCCCACTGCCGCGCATCGGGATTTTTGGTGAAAAATATTTCTTTGTATCGAGCTAGTTCTTCTCCTTCTAACTGAATCAATCCCCGTGGGAAATCACGTTTCCATAAATTTCTCCATTGCGTTCCGG
>JBBTTP010000007.1:0-6603 GCA_038064215.1 Patescibacteria group bacterium
AATTTTACCTGTTGCAGGGGGATAAACGGCTGAATATGAGTATATTTCTTGTCGCCCAGGGAAAGCCAGTGCTTGCCGAGCAGGTTGTTTCCAAAGGAGAGAAGTATATGATGCAGGCGGTGAATGGGCTCGCCACAGTGAAAGCGAGCGGCAAAGAGGTGCCTGGATATTTGATGGACCGATTAGAGAAGTCGCTTGCCAAGCACGTGGAAGAACTCGATGCACTTATTTCCAAAACGAATGATCCCGCGAAGGCAGGGCTGTCCGGAACGCTTGAGACGGTAAAAAAGATACAGGGAGAATTGGCAAAACTCAAATAATTTCCCGTACTTTTTCCTCACAAATTGCCGCTGAAGCTGGCGTAAAAAATTGACCGGCTTTGATACGGAACTTGCTAGTTGACGCCCCAGCAATAGTGTCCTAGGATTATTTTTGGCACCACATATAGCGTTACGATTTTCACGAGATGAAATGTCCATATTGCAGTTTTGATACGACGGAGGTTATAGAGACGCGGGACAGCGAGGATTTGTCGGTAACCAGAAGACGGCGAAACTGTGCAAAGTGCGAGAAGCGGTTTACGACCTACGAACGGCTGGATAGCGTGCCGATTACCGTCATAAAAAAAGACGAGCGGCGCGAGACATTTGACCGGGACAAACTGCAGCGCGGCATTTGGCGGGCAAGCGGAAAAACGACGATAAAAGCAGAAGACGTCAACCGGATTGTCGATGAAGTGGAGCGGGAACTTATCGGCGGCGACACGACGGAAGTACCAAGCAAAAAGATCGGAGAGTTGGTAGCGAGGCGATTAAAAAAGTTAGATAAAATTGCCTATATCCGCTTTGCCAGCGTATTCCGGCAATTTGTAGATATAGAAGATTTCGAGAGAGAAGTAAAGAAATTACTCTAACAATTATAAATGTTATAACGATTATAAAATTTATATGCAATTAACCGGCATCAGACAGACCGTTTTTCTTGACCGCTACGCACTGAAGGATTCAGACGGGAAGCCCGTGGAAAAAACGCCGGAAGAAATGTGGCGAAGAGTTTCCCATGCGATTGCCCGGATGGAGCCGAAAGCGAAGCGCGCCGCGTGGGAGGAAAAATTTTACGGAGCCATGCAGGATTTTGTGTTTGTGCCGGGCGGCCGGATTTTGTCCGGCGCCGGCACCGGATACAAAGTGACGTTTTACAATTGTTTTGTCATCCCCAGTCCGCACGATTCCCGCGGCGGCATCCTCAAAACGCTCACACAGATGGTAGAGATCATGTCCCGCGGCGGCGGAGTCGGCATAAATCTTTCTTCGCTTCGGCCCCGGGGCGCCAGAGTCAAAAAAGTCAACGGATTTTCTTCGGGCCCATGTAACTGGGCAGAACTTTTTAGCGTCGCGACCCGTGACATCATTCAACAAGGTGGTTCAAGGCGCGGAGCTTTAATGTTAATGTTGTGGGACTGGCATCCGGATGTAGAGGAATTTATTACCGTGAAACAGGATCTCTCCCGCATCAATGGTGCGAATTTGTCCGTGTGCGTTTCGGATGCATTTATGGATGCCGTGAAAAATGACGCGGATTGGGATTTGGTTTTCCCCGATACCGACGACCCGGACTACGATACAAAATGGGATGGCTACTTGCCCAACTGGATTGCTTTGGGTAAAAAACCGATGGTGAAAAAAACCATCAAAGCGCGCGCGCTGTGGGATCTTGTCGCCGCCGCCGCCTGGCGCAGTGCTGAACCCGGCGTGGTATTTATGGAGCGGTACAACAAATGGTTTAACAACAACTATTATGAGTACATCAACTGTGTAAATCCTTGTGTCACTGCCGATACGCTCGTATCCACATCGAACGGCATTCGATCAATAGATGAACTGTATAAAGAAGGGAAGCCATTCATGGTGATCGTTGACGGCAAAACCTATCTTTCTTCATCAGTTTTTAAGACCGGAACAAAGCACGTGTATCGATTAGTGACAAAGGAAGGATATCAAATCCGATTGACCGGCGACCATAAAGTATATACTCCTCAAGGGAAAATTGAAGCAATCAAGCTTTCAGAGGGAGACGCTATCATATTGAACTCCGGCGGAGCGTTTGGCGTAAACGGAACAGTCGAAGAAGGACAGGTGTTGGGATGGCTGGTGGGCGACGGGAGCATGAAGGAAGATGTGGCAACGCTGTACTTTTACCGCAAAGAAAAAGAAGAATTGGCCCCACGATTTGCGGCTATGGTGTCGGCAATGGTAGATGGAGAACAAGTGGTGTCGCGTCCATACCCGATTGCTCCCCAATATGTAGAAAAAGAAGATAAAGCAGTCATAGAATCTGTTCGCTTATGGAGAATGGCACAGCGGTACGGTTTGTCACATGATAATAAATACGTGGTGCCTCATGCAGTGTTTGCCGGATCAGAGGCCATGCAGCGCGGATTTTTACAAGGATTATTTTCGAGCGACGGGCACGTGGCGGGAACAGCTGCAAAAGGGGTCAGCGTGCGGCTGACATCGGTCAGCAAGATGCTTCTCGTCGATGTGCAACGGCTTCTTTTGAATTTTGGAATCGTGAGCACGCTGTATGAAAACCGTCGGGATAAAGGGAAGCGACAGTTACCCGACGGACACGGAGGAAAAAAATTATATATGTGTCAGGCGTACCACGACCTGGTGATTGCAAAATCGGACCTTCATCTTTTTGCTGGTTTGATTAGCTTTTTGCAGGTAGAAAAGCAGGAAAAGTTGCGGTCGCTATTGGCAACCTACGTTCGTGGCCCGTACAAAAAAACGTTTACGGCAACGGTTGACCGTTTGGAAGAAGATGGAGTGGAAGACGTTTTTGACATTACCGTAGCCAATGTTCATCGGTTTGCGGCAAACGGCATCATGGTTTCAAATTGCGGCGAGGAGGGACTTCCGAATTTTGGCGTCTGCAATTTGTGTTCCATCAATCTCGCTGCCTTGGTGAATGACAAAGGGGAGATGGATTATGACCGGCTGGCGGACGTCGCCAAAATCGGCGTACGGTTCCAGGACGACGTGATCGATGCGGATTTTTACGTCTTTGATGAGATTAAAAAAGTACAAAAAGAAGGCGAGCGTCGGATTGGTTTAGGGACCATGGGACTGGGCGACGCACTTATCAAAATGAAGTTGCGCTACGGATCGGCCGAGAGTTTGCCGGTCATTGATAAAATTTATAAAATCATCCGCGACGCCGCGTACGGTGCGTCGGTTGCCATCGCAAAGGAAAAAGGTCCTTTCCCAAAAATGGAAATAAAAAAACATCTTGAAGGGTATTTTATCAAACAATTGCCGGAGGAAACCCGTAAGAATATGAAAAAATACGGCGTGCGCAACTCCGTGATTCTGCAGCAGGCGCCCACGGGATCAACGTCGCTATTGGCAGGAGTCTCCAGCGGCATAGAGCCGGTGTATGAGTTTGAATTTATACGGCGCGACCGGCTCGGAGAACATACCTTGCGGCATCCGCTTTTTGATGCGTGGATGGATGCATTTAAAAAAATACACGGCAGGGATCCGACCCGCGAAGAGCGGCCGTCGTATTTTGTATCGGCAAACGACCTTATTCCGGAAGACCACGTGTACGTGCAGGCAGCAATTCAGAAATATGTGGACGCATCGATTAGTAAAACCGTGAATGCGCCGGCGACGCATACCGTAGAAGATGTCAAGCGGCTGTACACTTTGGCCTATGAGCAGGGATGCAAAGGGATTACCTACATGCGCGAAGGCAGTCGGGAGGGTGTGTTGACTCGCCCCGCCACCGCTGAAGCTACGGCGGGCAAGAAAGAGGAAATAAAACCGCCTCAACCGGCAGTGCCGGAAGTGAAGCCCCGGCCAATGGTAGTGCAAGGAGCTACCTATCAAGTGGAAACGCCGGTCGGGCAGGCGTATATAACCATAAACACCAATGGCGGCAACCAACCGCTTGAGATGTTCGTGAACGTCGGGAAAGCAGGCAGCGATGTGACTGCTATGGCAGAAGCAGTCGGTCGGCTTATTTCTCTCATCTTCCGTATCGCTTCCCCGATGTCTGCTATGGATCGGGCGCGCAAAGTGGCTGCGGAACTTATCGGCATCGGCGGGGCGCGCAGCATGGGGTTTGGAGAAAACCGGGTGCGGAGCCTTCCTGATGCAGTCGCAAAAGTGATTGACCGGCACTTTGGATTTTTTGTGAAACACCGGCTGGAAGAAGCAGTGCCGGCACATGCTACGATTCATGCAGATGGTAATGGTGTCGTACATACCACAGCACCGACGGTGGAGCCTGCGGAACAGCCCATGACGGTGCCGACGCAACAAATGCTTTTTACCGAGAAGCGTATGGTGACGGTGGACTTATGCCCCGGCTGCGGCGAAGCCTCACTCGTTTTTGAAGAAGGATGCAAGAAGTGCTACTCGTGCGGATATTCGGAATGCTAAATTATGTCTATCTACACCCGTACCGGCGATACCGGATTAACGTCTCTTTTCGGCGGCAAACGCGTCCTGAAATGTGAAGAGCTCGTGGACGTATACGGATCCATCGATGAACTCAATAGTTGGGTAGGGCTGATTGCCTCGCAGTTGGCGGTGCCTGATGTCCAGCAATTTTTGGCGATCATTCAATCTGATCTTTTTGTGATCGGGTCATTTTTTGCGGGTTCGCGTGTTGACCTTGATATGGTTGACGGACGCGTGAAAGAGATGGAAGCGCGGATTGATGCTTTGGAAAAAGAATTGCCTAAACTCCGCAATTTTATTTTACCTGGCGGTAGCCAGCTGGGTTCCCTCATGCATGTGGCGCGGAGTATTTGTCGGAGAGTTGAACGGCAAACCGTGGCACTGGCGCAAAAATCTGCCCGCAATGCTAGCGCTAGCGTTGCAGGCGGGGAGAACGTGGATCCAGTGATTATAAAATATCTGAATCGATTATCGGACTTGTTTTTTATGTTGGCGAGGTTTATAAATAAACAGTCAGAAACGCCGGAAATTATTTGGACTCCGGCAAAAACATAAGTTAACGGAATCAAAAGCTCCGAATCCCGTGGAACTCGGGAATCGGGTACCATACAGTACCCGATCGGGCGCCGAATGGTGCCCGACTGTACCGCAACTGTTATAGTCAGAGCGCAGGCTTTTGATGTATCGCGTATCCTTCGAGTCAAAGGAGATGCAATGCAGTGCAACGCAACTTCTCGAAGGAGAAGTTTTTTTATGGAGACAAACGTATGGCAGGATGTGAATTCGACAGAGAGCTAGAAATGGATAAATATGTTGAGAACAAAGCTGCATATGGGGAACGGTTTGCGCGACAATATTTGAAAACAAATATGGCTCATTATAGGGCAAAAGAAGCAGGGCAAGATGTCCCTCCATGGGACGTTTATTTAACTGAAAAAGGTTTAACTACAGAAGATGGTAAAGGACTCTTGGAATTGACCGAGCAGCCATTGACGAGTCACTTGAGCGCGCATGTAAGTAGCGATATTAAATCACGGGTTCCTGTTGAAATGGAGACGGTTCGTTATGCGAACACACTTGCTTTTTTTGGTGCGGATACTATTTTCATGCCTGAACATGTATCTGATAGCCGAGGCATTTTTGTTCGGTTTGTGACGAAATATAAAAAAGATTCAATAGACCCGAACAAATATCAAGGATCACAGATAGATCTTGGTAAAAATATGCTACCGGAAGAAGCAAGAATCAAAATGCAGAATATGATGGAAAGTTCTCACCCCATTCAGTCTTTGCAGAGTAATAAATACAAAGATGCATTCGCATTTGCGTTGCATGAGAAGGCAAATATACAGGAAGATGTTGTTCAGAACAGTGATAAACCGATACAGGAGATAGATGAATTCACAAATAGAAATTCTGTAAGAAAATTCGTTGAATCAGATAAAACACATGGCATAGCTGTTCCTCCGAGAGATCCAAGGTTGCATACGGAAGAAAAAATAGATCATAGCGTATTGGAGCGAGCTAAAAATACGACGCATAGAACGGATTTTGTTGGTGACGTCGTAAGTGAAGGGGTAAAGATTGGTCGCAAAGTAGTTTTCGATACAAAAATGACCTTCATCGCGGCGGGCTTTTTTGCGATCGATGCGTTAAAGAAGCGAAAAAAGAAAGGTGAAAATAAGTCAACAATGCCGTTTGTAGATAAAATTCGCTCAGTGTTCGTTCACAAAAAAGAACAATTTTATGAGTTGCGCGATAGACAACTGAAGGAAATATTGCATCATGTAGACCATCGCATCCGGGAAGCAGGGAAGCAGTTTGTGTCCCGCGTCGTTGTGCGCTGGCAGGAAATGGCTGCTGTAAAATCGTTATTTGTCTTTGCGGCGGAAAGCGGAGTTGGAATCGGCGTTGCGTTGTTGGGATTAAAATTTGTGTCGGAAGATCTTCCGAAGATGCCGGAAAAAAAGCAATTGGAGGGCAGATTTCTTAAAGACCGTGTGCCTAAGAACCTTGAAGAACGGGAAAAAGTGCAAAAACCGAAACATGAGCGTGCGGTGCAGGGGCTAATAACGAGCGTTGACAAAATAACGCTTAAGCGTTATTTTGTCAAAAAAGAAAAGAGTGGGGTAAC
>JBBTTP010000008.1:0-2371 GCA_038064215.1 Patescibacteria group bacterium
GTCATTTTCTTTTTTCTGAGCGGGCGTGACGGTTCGTTGCCAAGTGAAACACAGGGTGTCCAGCTCCTGAAGCGGCTTTTTCAGTGCATCCGGTAACGTTGTATAGCTCTGTATGATAAACCAATCGATCTTGCTCATTCGGGTATTGTAGCATGAACGATGATTTTTCCTTCTTGACAGAATGATTATGTCCATATAAGATATGTACAATGAAGGTGAAGGATCAGGAGGTAGCATTTGAATGGGATAAGGGAAATTCAGACAAAAGTTCGCGGAAACATGGTGTCACACCGGAAGAATCAGAAAGTGTTTTTTTGGATGAGGAAGCATTTATTTTTCCTGACGTTAGACATTCAGAAACAGAGGACAGATTCGTAATTTTAGGGATATCGGATAAAGGTAGATATTTATTTGTGATATTTACCATACGCAATGAATATATACGGATAATTTCTGCACGCCGAATGCATCAAAAGGAGCTGGATAAATATGATAAAGTTAAAAAAAGCACCAAAATTTAAGAATGAGGCTGATGAGGCAAGATTTTGGCTTCGCGCTGATTCAACACAATATGTCGATTACTCCAAAGGGGAGCACTGGTCGTTTCCTAATCTTAGATTAACATCCCGGCCCATTACCTTGCGCCTGTACAACGGAGTGATTAACCGATTAAAAATCAAAGCCAGAAAACTGGATATGCCGTACCAAACCCTGATAAAACAATATATCTTCAAGGGACTAGAAGATCGTCCGTAAATAAACTCCCCACTCAGCTCCCCCCCAGCTCCCCCACTCCCGGAGTGGGTCAGATACGACACTCCCGGATTTCCTCTTAACAAAAAAACAGAATAGCCCCGGCGATGACCTATTTTCCCGGTCCCTTGAGAGACAGGTATTGTTGGCGCTAAGCCGTTTGACTTCCGAGTTCGGAATGGGATCGGGTCGGACCAGCTCGCTCAAATCACCGAGACAATTCTGTTTTCTTGTCTTTTTAAATCTTAAAGTAGTTGTTTCGTAAGGGGCAACCCATCCGCCAGCTAGCGGGGATTCCCTTGCAATCATATTCGTTGACTAAAACAGAGCTTCGCACTATGTGCGTCTTCCTCTGTTCTCTACAACTTCGACCGATTAGTACGAGTACACTAAACACCTTACGGTGCGTACATGTCTCGCCTATTAACCCCGTCATCTACGGGTGGTCTGATAACGATTCTTCATCTTGGGGTGGGCTTGGCGCTTGAGATGCTTTCAGCACTTATCCCGTCCAGATCTAGCTACCATACGATGCCGGTTGTCCGACAATAGGCACACCAGGGATCTGTTCCTCCGGGTCCTCTCGTACTACGGAGAACTCCCCTCAAGAATCAAACGCTTGCACAGGATAGAGACCGACAAAAATGTTACGAGTAAATACTCGGCTTAATATTTCTACTAAGCTCTGCATGTCGCCATGCAGTTCGGACTATATCTTCCAGATGCCGTACGGTATCTGGTCTGACATATAGTCTCTGAGGAAAGAAATTATTGAGTAATAGTTATAGTTGGGTTTGTGCAAAGTTTATGATCTTCATCATCTCTATGCCAAAAGACTTCTAATCTTTCTACACTAAATACTCCTTCTTGACTAAGCTCAACATATGCTCTTCCTATTAATGGTTTTCCGCACGTATCGCACGGACCAATAAATTTAACTGATCGACCCACTGTAAAACCTTCTTTAGCTTCTAAAGGGTCAACAGGTTCTCCAACTTGGTCATCTTTATAGTAATATTTCAGCTCTGTTAAGCTTGGCATGTAATTTCTCCCTGCTGATTGTCCGCAGTTGTGCATTTTACCATATATAACGCGGTAGCACAACATACTCGGAGTTTCCAGCATTTAGTCAAATTTATAGACAGCTCTTTAATGCCGTTGTCGAAAACGGCATAGGTCTACTGTCTCACGACGTTCTGAACCCAGCTCGCGTGCCCTTTTAACCGGCGAACAGCCGGACCATTGGGAGCTTCTCCACCCCCAGGATAGGACGAGCCGACCATGTAGTTCCCAGATTTCTCTGGGCATAGACTATACCATCACCCCAAGTTTGACTTGGGGGCTCAGCGTGTGATCCCGCTTAGCGGGATCTCATCCAGTCCTGTACCAGACGGTACGGGACGAGAATCAGTCGTTACGGGGTCCGTACCGTGTTTACACTGGTATAGACTTCCCTCGGTATTACCCTTCTCTCCGGTTCAATAGAGAATGAGGGTTTCACCGATATGAGCTGAATTATTCAAAAAGGATTGCTCCTTTAGGCGACATGATCCGCCAACTGGCGGACTATCGAGGTGCCAAACCGCCTCGTCGATATGGACTCTCGGAAGCGATCAGC
>JBBTTP010000009.1:0-1085 GCA_038064215.1 Patescibacteria group bacterium
TTGGGTTCGTTGCGGGTGCCGCGGTGAGGGGCTGGAGTGAGAAATGGCGCATCGGTTTCCAAAAGAAGCATGGAAAGGGGGATATGCGGGACAATCAGTTCCAATTGCTTTGAATACGTGACGTTTCCATCAACCCCAACGAAAAAATTTCTTTTTTGTGCCATGCGCAGTTCCTGTAATCCTCCGGAAAAGCAGTGGATGACGCCTTTCGGTTGAGTAGGAAGTGTGTTTAATACATCAAAGAAATCGTCAAATGCATCACGGCAGTGGAATATGACAGGGAAATTATGTTTTAGTGCAAGTTCTAACTGATTGGCAAAGAGCCGTTTTTGTTTATCTTTTTTGCCAAGAGCTTTTTCCCCGGTATATTGATGATAATCCAGACCACATTCTCCGATTGCAACTACACCGGTTAACAATCGTTCAAGTTCCATAACTTCCGGATCGTGTTGGGCTTCGTATGGGTGGATACCAACGGCGGCAAAGATGACACCGGGATGTTTTCGGGCAAGCTCGATAGCTTGCTTAGAAGAGTAGAGATCAACCCCAGGATTGATAAACTGTTTCACCCCGGCTTTTTTTGCATTGCCAATCACCATCGCCCGATCCATATCGTATTGAGGGAAATTAAGGTGGCAATGCGTGTCGATGTACATAGTTAAGTCGTCATTCCCGCGCACGCGGGAATCCAGAGTAAAATTACTGGATCCCCGATCAGGTCGGGGATGACTGTTATTGCAATCTTGGAAACAACGGCGGTTGCGACGAGATTGTTGGCCCTTTAAATTGTTTAAGGATTTTTTCGGCGGTGTAGGGGAGAAAGGGTTGCAGGAGAGTAGCGATTTCCAGGATCCTGTTGATTGCTTGTTTAAGGACGTTGTTAAGTGCGTCACCGGTCAACTTCCATGGTTCGTTTTCATCAATGTATTTATCCGCGGCTTTGATCTTTTCCCATACAGCAGCCAGTGCATCATTAAACCGATATTCCTCTAAAGCTTTTTTGTATTCCCCGGTATTTATATCTATAAAGTTTAAAGTTTTAATTTTAAAGTTTAAATTTTCTGCAAGTTTTCCCACTCGCGCGA
>JBBTTP010000010.1:0-4855 GCA_038064215.1 Patescibacteria group bacterium
AAGCACCATCAGGGCAGTTCCCACGCCGGTTTCAGAGAAAAAATAATCACGGTGGTAATAGTGTCCGGAATGCTCGCCGCCGAAAATCGCGTTATATTCCCGCATGTAATTTTTCATGTAGCTGTGGCCTACGCGCACACGCTTTGACTGGCCGCCCGCTGTTTTGACGGTTTCCGCTACAATCCTGCCGCACACGGCGCTATACAGGATAAACGCACCGGGATTTTTCTTTAAAAAATACCGGGCGAGCAGTGCGGTGATAACTGTGCCCGATACAAACCGTCCGGTATCATCGATAAGAAATACCCTATCCGCATCGCCATCAAACGCAAGACCCACCTCCGCATGCACTTCTTTCATTTTTGCAACAAGGTCCTTGTTGTTTTCTTCAATAAGGGGATTGGGGGTATGGTGCGGAAACGTGCCGTCTAACTTAAAATAGAGCGGCGTTAATTGAAATGGCAGTCCGTCAAAAATTACAGGAACCAGCTTACCTGCCATGCCGTTGCCTGCATCGACTACGACGCGTAGCGGTTTAAACGAGGCAGGATTGACCAATGAAAGTACTTTTTGTTTCCATTCCGGCCAGATATCAATCGGAGTCACCGTGCCGGGAGTGGCGGCGGCGGGCAGCGGTCCTTGGGCGATACAATCCCGCACGTCAAAAAGACCGTTATCCGAATGTATGCTCACCGGGCCCTTCTGCATGATCTTCAATCCATTATATTGCGGCGGATTATGCGATGCGGATATCATAACCACCATGTCGTATGGCTTGGTTCCGGCGATAAAATAAGCAATTTCCGTCCCGGTTTCTCCGGCATCAAACACGTGGACGCCCAACGACGTGAAGGCAGTCATCAACGCATCACAAAGTTCTTTTCCGGATACGCGCATGTCCCGGCAAACGGCCACGGAAGCAGGATGAAATTTCCGTACCATCGCATGTGCTATGGCAGTGACCATCTCTGTATTGAGTTGGTCTGGGTACGTGCCGCGGATGTCGTAGTCTTTAAAAATCGAGAGATCCATAAATGTTGTAATGAAGGCTAATAAGAAATTGCTCAATGTGCTCTGATAGCGAAAAAGGTGATGCGCCGGTTTTGATGGAATATTCGATTTCCAGAAGTTTTTGCTCAATCATACGAAGTTGTTCCATCGTAAAGAATCCAGCCTGCTTTGTCAAACGGGATATTTGCCATGCCTGCATGCCTATGGGTGTAGCTCTACCTACAATTTGCAGAAGCAACCGCACACGGCGGACAAGGAGTGAAAAAGTAATTTCCGGTTGCTGTTGCTTGTTCAACTGACGAAACAGAATCAGGGTTTGTTTTGCATTGCCCGGCCGCAGTGCATCCAAAAACTGGAAAATGATCGGCGGTGTTTTGCATAAAACCGGAATGACGTGTGTGCCTAATTGCTTCATGGCCGCAGCCGTGACTTCTTTTTCTTCCCAAAGAACAATCTCGGTATCAGACGAGGCGAGTGCTACAAGCGAGCAAAGCTGGCTTGCGAGTTTTGTTTTTTTCCCCAGTTTGCTGGTAAGGTTTTCTATAATAACCGCGTGTCCGGCTCCAAAAAGCGATGAAGACTCGAGTGCGCCAGTGAGCATGGCCGCGTCAATCGTGCGGCTGTCGAATGTCCGAATTTCCATGCCGGCGTGCTTTGCCTTCCATTCGTTGAGTTTTAGCCGCGACGTTTCGATGTCATCGCCGTGAAAAAGGCTAATCATAGTGATTTTTGTACATGGCAAACAATGTTTCTACGGTGCGGTGATCAATGCGCTTATGAAGTCCTCTGTGCGGCACGAGGGCGCCGGAGAAGTTTTTTGGGATGTGCATAAGTTCATGGATAATGACGCGCGTTTTATCGTCGTCTGATAGACGATCAAAATGCTGGGAAAGCACTTCGATAATGTAGTGCGGCGGGTGCTTCAGCGCCATTTGCCAGATTTTCGGGAAGCTCCAGATGCGGGCACGGGCGCGGCTCGTAGCATGGGTACTCCGCATGCAGGTAATTTTAGCAGGATCAATGTAGGGAAATGGTAATTTTGGCACCAAATGTCGAATAATCCGGTCGATATCCGGTGCGGAAGTAAGTTCCATATCGGTTTTTATTTCGTTACCAAGTATAGCATGTCGCCCTGCCGGACCGCCTGTTCTACCTTCATGCCGCACGTCTCCCCTGCCGCTACTTCCATAACCTGCTTGTGCTCCACTTGGAGCGACCCCACGGTCTGCGTAAATTCTTTATCGTGGCCCGATATGCGTACCGTGTCGCCGGTTTTGAACGTTTGATTCATGACTTCAATCACCGCCACGCCGATTTTATCGTAATAATGCGTCACTTTGCCGATTTGAATATCCATTGCCTATCACCCCCTTTGATAATACTTCTTCCCCTTAATCTTTTCCGGAAGCAAACTTTCTTTGCCATACATAGTATACCCTTTGCCATACCCCAGCGATTTGGTGAGTTTAGTCGGTGCGTTTCTAATGACCAGCGGTATCGGCAGATTGCCAAATTGTTTGACATCGGCAAGTGCGGCAAAGTAGGCGTCGTATGCACTCCGGTTTTTTTTAGCCAGAGTTAAATAGACCACGCCGTGAGCAAGATTTTCCTGGCATTCGGGGTACCCAATGGTGTGGCATGCATCAAATACGGCATTGGCAACCACGAGCGCCGTCGGCTGTGCCATACCGATGTCCTCAGAGGAAAATACCACCATCCGGCGCGCGATAAACAGCGGATCCTCGCCAGCCGCTACCATGCGGGCCAGATAATACAACGCGGCATCCACGTCGCTTGCCCGCATGGATTTTATAAACGCGCTGATGGTATTGTAATGCTCTTCTCCTGCCTGGTCATATTGGAGCATCTTTTTCTGCGCCGCCTCCTCAATATCCAAAATGTTGATATTGTTTGATCCTTTGATTCCCGGTATCCCGCCTGGCATGTTTCGGGTATTCTTCGGTTCAGTTATATGCGCAGCAATTTCCAGAATGGTCAAAAGCGCCCTGGCATCACCGTTGGCCGCTTCTTTGAGAAACATTCGGGCATCATCTGCAATGGTGCGCTTGAGATATTTTAATCCTTTATCAATAATCATATCGAGTTGCTGTTCCGAAAGCGGTGTCAGAACCAGTACGCGGCAGCGGGAAAGAAGCGGCGCAATCACTTCGAATGACGGATTTTCCGTAGTAGCACCGACAAAGATAACTGTTCCCCTTTCTACATGTGGTAAAAGCGCGTCCTGTTGGGCTTTATTGAACCGGTGAAGTTCATCAAGGAACAGTAACGTCTTCTCTTCGCGTTCCAGGCGCTCACCGGCCTCCTTTATCACCGCTCGTATGTCCGCAAGGGTTGAAGTCACGGCAGAATGCGCTTCGAAGTGCGCACCGATCACCGAAGCCAAAAGATATGCAAGCGTGGTTTTACCGCATCCGGGCGGGCCCCAAAAAACCATAGACGGAAGAAAATTTGAAGAGAGGAGCTTTCGTATGATGCCGTTTTTGCCAACGAGGTGTTCCTGGCCGATAACGTCGTCCAGAGTGGTGGGCCGGAGAATTTCAGCAAGCGGCCGATTTTCTCTCATCTTTCTATAGTCTATCATAAAAATGCCTTGATTGCCGTGGTACAATGTGTGCATGAGTACAAAACAAGCGGGCTTCTTGGAAGTGATTGCCGGACCCATGTATTGCGGGAAGACTGAAGAACTGATCCGACAGGTCAAACGCGCAGCCATTGGCAAAAAACACGTGCAGGTCTTTAAACACGCCATTGATACGCGCTACGGCAAAGCCAAAAAAGTGTACTCCCACGCAGGGTTAAGTTTTGAGTCCGAACGCATTACCAAAGCCGGCCAAATCCTCAAAAAACTGCACCCGGAAACGGAGATCGTGGGTATCGATGAGGCACAGTGGTTTGGCGATGAATTGATCGGGATCGTGGAACAGCTGCTTAAAGGCGGCAAACGGGTACTCGTGAGCGGCCTGGCGCTTACCTTTGATCGCACGCCCTTTGCACCCATGCCCACCTTAATGGCCATGGCGGATAAAGTGACTAAGCTCTCTGCTATCTGTATGATTTGCGGAGGAGATGCGGTATTTCACAAGCGGATTGTCAAAAATAGCACTGTGGATCCCCTTTTGGCCGACCCATCGCTCGTCGGCCGCTCCGATGCCTATGAGGCCAGATGCAGGATGTGCTTTTCTAAGTAGTGAGCTCACGAATTTTTGCGTACGATTTAACAAGCACTTTTTCGTCATGAAAGTCGGGCAAAGAATCTACGATACCGCCTAATTCCGTCATCCGTCTGTTAAATTCAATTTCACCCAAAAATCCTCTATAGGTAGTTAACAGAGTTGCTGCACCTCGCAATACTGGATAAAGTTCGGCAAAACACCCTGCATCGCCTTTATCTGCTTGGGTTTCTTCGATTCTTTTAATGATGCCTAAATATTCTTCGGTTTCCGCCATAAGAAGATGATAATACCGTGAATTCCATTTCTTTGCACGTTTTGCTACAATGAAAGCGTCGCCATCGTCTAGCGGCCTAGGACAATGGGTTTTTCCCAGCAATTTCCAACGCGGGGAAATTTACGATATACTATACATAAAGGCGCCATCGTCTAGCGGCCTAGGACAATGGGTTTTCAGCCCATTTACACCGGTCCGAATCCGGTTGGCGCTACATAATCACGCGTTGAGAAATTACGGTATCCAGTACATCTATGCTGCGCTTACGCAGCATGTTGGTACCGGACACTCCGTGAGCCAGGGGTTCGAATCCCCTCGAGGGTACTTTTTCAAAGAAAATTACTGACCGCTCCGCTCGGATCGGCTCGAACGTTCG
>JBBTTP010000011.1:0-12023 GCA_038064215.1 Patescibacteria group bacterium
ACACATGAACTAACAATTCGTAGTAGCCTTTTACTTCCTGTACATCGCGATCCCTAAACTTTTGAATCGAGATGCCTCGCATTAGTTTCTCAATATCTTCATCGGAAAGTCGAGCACCTTCAATACGAGTCGAGGCTCCGGTTGAGGTGATAAGAACAGACTGCTTGAGGTTACCGAGTATTTGCGGATGGAGTTTGGCTCCCGCGATCCATTGTCCCTTCAGTTCATCAATCTTGGCAATAGCGGAGAGGATCCGCGCAATACTCTCGGGTGAAAGCCGGCTTATTCTGGTGTTTAACTCGAAAATAGAGGTCATATTCGATTGGATATTTCAACTATAGCCAATTATAGCCATAAATAACCAAAAGTCAAGAAGAAGACAGCTTTGTGCCTAACTCCTCTGCCGCAAGAATGCGGGGATATCAAATTCATCTTCTTCCGGCGGCAGATCATCAGCTGGAGCAAGAACTGTTGGTTTAGGTGGAGGAGTGGTGGTGTACTGTCCAACCCCGGTCTGGCTCGCGCCTGTTCTAAAACCAGGCCGGCTGGATAATTCTCTCAGTCTGCGCTTCGTTTCATCAAAGCCCGTTGCGATCACGGTAATACGCACCTGATCCACCATCGCTTCATCAATCGTCGCGCCAAAAATAATATTTGCATCCGGATCCACCACATCGGCGATCTGTTTAGCCGCTGCATCCACTTCTGCCATCGTCAAATCCGGGCCACCCGTGATATTGAAAAGCACGCCCTTCGCGCCTTCAATCGATATTTCCAACAGCGGAGAGGCGATGGCGGTGCGAGCGGCCGTGGCAGCCCTGTTTTCCCCGACACCCGTACCAATACCCATAAGCGACGAGCCGGCATTGGTCATAATCGTGCGGACATCTGCAAAATCCACGTTGATGAGACCCGGCATGGTGATAAGATCCGCAATGCCCTGTACTCCCTGGCCCAGCACGGAATCCGTCACCCTAAAGGCTTCCAGAAGCGTCATTTTTTTATCAATCACTTCCAACAAGCGCTGGTTGGGGATGACAATAAGGGTATCCACTTTATCTTTCAAGTTTGCAATTCCTTCTTCCGCCGTCACCATCCGTCGCGTTCCCTCAAACTGAAATGGCTTGGTTACGACGGCTATAGTAAGCGCTCCCAATTCTTTGGCAATTTGGGCAATTATGGGCGTGGCTCCCGTTCCCGTGCCCCCGCCTTCGCCGCACGTCAAAAACACCATGTCCGCGTCGCGCAAATGTTCTTTCAGCTTTTCCCGCGATTCCTCAGCCGCCTGGGCCCCAACCTCAGCATTGCCACCTGCCCCGAGACCTTTTGTAAGATTTTCGCCAATCTGCACTTTGCTCGTCGCGCTGCAGGTGAGAAGTGCCTGCGCATCGGTATTGACGCACACGAAATCCACGCCATTAATCTGGTTTACGCCGATCATGGAGTTTATCGCATTTCCGCCGCCGCCGCCGATGCCGACGACTTTGATTTTGGCAAACCGCGCAATATCGGGTTTAATGAGCATAACGTTTCATCTCTCGGGGGCAGTCCGGGGTTTACCCTGGAAAATCGACCAGATTTTTCAGGGCAAGAACGACTTTACCAGATCGATCAGCTTTCCTGCAACACCTTTAATTTGTACCCGTTCCCCGATTTTTCCAAATCCGCCGAAAAACGAGCCCTGTTCGAGTTTACCCAGTTTCCTTCCGTACAAAAGCAACCCACAGCTTGCGGCAAACGGAGACGTGGTAATCTCATCGATAAGTCCGGAAATTTTTCTTGGGCTTCCGATATGCACCGACATGGCAAGGCTCCTTCTGGCTGATTCAACAGCGCCCACAGTCAAGGCACCGCCTCCGGTTATGACGACTCCCGACGGCGTCATACCGCCAAAGCCGCTCCGTTTGATTTCCAAACCCACCATGGTAAATATTTCATTGAGTCGCGGTTTGATAATGCCCTCAATCAACGTCTTTTTGGAGACAGTGCGAAGCTCTTCAGCCAGTCCCAGTCCGGACACATCTAACTCATCGCTTTTTTCGGTTTTCGGAGTCGTTCGCGACGCGACTTCTTCTTCGTCAGCCAGTGCCGGCAATTTCTGCGCCTGCCCCAACATAAGTTTAATTTTTTCCGCACTTTCCAAAGAAATCCGCAGTCCCGCAGCCAGATCTTTGGTTATATTAATCGCGCCGATGGGAATAACGGAAGAATACGAAAGAGCGCCTTCAATAAATATTGCCACATCCGTCGTACCGCCGCCGATGTCGATGAGGACGACGCCGAGTTCTTTTTCCGTATCCGAAAGTGTCGCGGCGGCAGATGCTAAACCCCCAAATACCATACCTCCCACCTCAACGCCAAGCTCTTCAACACATTTCCGCAAATTCCGTACGGCGGTCGCCCCACCCGTGACCAGATGCGTATCTACTTCCAGCCGCACTCCGGTCATGCCAATGGGATCAATGATTCCCTCCTGACTGTCCACAATATACCCGCGCGGAAGTACATGCAGAATTTCGCGGGAAGAAGGAAGCGAGATAGCTTTTGCCGCCTCGATAACCCGTTTTACATCGTTTTCCGATATTTCCTTATCCGGTTCTGCGACGGCAACAACGCCATGAGAGTTCAATGACGCGATATGACTGCCGCCCACCGACACAAATGCGCGACCCACGGATGCACCGGCCATGCGTTCAGCAGATTCTAAAGATTGAGAAATGGCCTGGGTTGCTTCATCGATATTGACCACCTGTCCTTTGCGCAAACCACGACTCGGAACGGTAGATACACCGATAACCCGCACATCATCTTCTTCGCCAACCGCGGCAATTAACGTGGTAATTTTTGATGTTCCGACATCTATGCCGGACACTGTGGTGTCGCGCGCCATATCAATTAAATGTGACAATCGGCTTGTCGAAACGAAGATCAACAACCGAGGGCAGTGTTCCCTTTATTCTAAACCCCTCAAGGAGTGTTTGTAAAGTAGCCGCAGTGGATACCATGTCCGCATCCTGAGTAATAATAGTGTTTGTTTTTCCTATATAAGCCGTTATGGACGCGTCATCCCGTTTTTCAATCGAGCCAATTCCCCACCGTGCATCCAGATGCTTTATAAGAAGAAGGCTCTGCTGTACCATCCGATCGGTAACTTTTTGCCCTACATGCACTGCGTCTCCGTCCAGAATAATCCGGGGCAATACGCGCGATGAATCAGCATCCGGTATCACCACGCCGTCATAATCGACCGTTACCGTCTGGCTGCCCCGCGTGATACGCGCTACCCCATCCCGTATCAATGGCTCAATCACGAGCGTGTGAGGAAATTTTTTATGAATTCGGATATCCCGTAGCATTGGATTCTCTTGCAATAATTGAATACGGAGTTTTTCCGAAGGAAAAAAAAGGAGATTTTTCGGCAGTGCTTTTTCATCTATCAAAAGCTGCACATCACTGCCGGCCACCTCGATACTTCGGATATCAAGCATCCGATTTACGACCAATGTCACAATGATTCCGGCACCAACTACAAAGACAATCCACGCCGCAATACGACCAAATTTTCTTATGATAATTTTTCCGTACATGATACTACTAATTCCTCAATTTCTTTCACCATCCGTTTATCTGCATCACGAGGAATCTTTGAAGAAAAACAGTCAGCATTGTTTTGGTAGTTATCAAAATCTTTCGTCATCTGGCGTACTATTTCAATGAATAATTGAGGTGTTATCTTTTTTTGATCCAATACCACCGCAGATCCTGCTTCTACCAACCATTCTGCATTCATCTGTTGCTCCTGATATGAAGACCAAGGAAGTGGAATTAATACGCTAACTTTCCCCAATGCTGCAAGCTCACCTACGGTATTGGCTCCTGCCCGGGCAATGACCATGCGCGCATGCGCATAAATCCACGACAACTCATCTTCTGAAACATAGGGCTTTATCAGATACCTGCTTTGGCGTTCTTTTGGAAGCGCTTGTTTAGTCTTTATTGCATAATCAAAAGATACGTGACCTGTTTGGTGAATGATAGACCAATCTTTTGTTAATTGGCCGACTATAGAAAACAATAGCTCGTTTAGCGACACCGCACCGGTACTTCCGCCAGTCACATACAACACTGGTTTATTTACTGCTACACCAATGCTATTTGTTTTTGACGGATGAAAAAGTTTCTTCCGAAGCGGTAATCCTATTTCTACAGTCTTTCGCATTGCGAAAAAGGTAGCACTTTCAGCAAAATTAATACAAATACGCTGAGCGATAAAACCAATAATCCTATTGGCAAATCCAGGGATGCGCGTCTGCTCGTGAGTAATAACCGGAATTCCCAAAAGCCATCCTGCCACAGCGACGGGCAATGCAATATATCCGCCAAAAGAAACAATGCAGTCAAATTTTTCGCGTGCACAATACCTGAACGCCTGAAAAAATCCATATGGAATTTTTGCGAGTGAGACAAGCGTTTGTACATGCCAAACACGAGTAAGTCGCCCCGCAGTAAGCGGCAAAAAACGGATGTCCCTCTCGGTGACGAGCGAAAACTCTTCGGACAAAAACCGTGATCCTTCCAGTGCAGTGTGGCGTCCTATCCAGACAATCTCCCAATCCGGATGTCGCCTCTTCACTTCGTCCGCCACCGCTATCGCCGGTGTCGCGTGTCCTCCGGTAATACACAGTGTTACCGCATGATGATTCATATTTTTTGCCCCTGTCGACTAATATTCAGTACTATCCCGATTGCCGAAAGCAATATAATGAGACTTGATCCGCCATACGATAGTAAAGGCAGCGGCACGCCGGTAAAAGGAATCAGTGCTACTGCCGATGCCAGATTGATAGATGTTTGAATGGCTATCCACGAAGAAATTCCCAATGCAAGCATGCGCCCGAAAAGATCCGGCGCGCGTTTTGCAATACGGAATCCCCGCCAAACTACAAAGAGAAACATCAATATTACAGCAACTGCACCGATAAAGCCTATTTCTTCACCGATAATTGCAAATATAGAATCCGTATTTGCTTCCGGCAGGTATTCATACTTTTGTCTCGATCGACCCAATCCCACACCAAATAATCCTCCCGAGCCAAGTCCCAAAAGAATTTGTCGAATCTGATACGACGCTCCTTGAGGATCCAACTCAGAATTTAGAAACGTGGTCAATCGCCGGAATCGATACGGGGATACTACAGCCAAACCAACAATTATGCTTGTCAGTATCGGAAACAATAATAAAAACTGATATGCGGACGCCCCTGAAAGAAAATACAACACAAACGCGATTCCCAAAATTATGACACTGGTTCCCAGATCGGGTTCAATCAGCACCAATCCGACGACAGCTCCAACAAGAAGCAGAAATGCCCCCAGCCGCTTTTTTTCCGGCTGACTAAACCAGGCGGAAAGATAGATAACCAATACGAGTTTCGCCAACTCCGCCGGCTGCAGCACAAACAATCCCATATTAATCCAACGCCGCGCACCCAATGCGTAGACACCAACACCCGGAATAAATACCGCCAGCAACAGCACAATAGTCGCCAGGAGCAACGGCAGTGCGAACTTTCGCCAAACATGATAGTCAATTATAGAAAAAATAAAACACGCGATGCTGCCCAAGATAAGCCATTTTGCCTGCTCTCGGACAAAATAGTACTGGTTGGAAAAATCCCGTATCGCTATGGCTACCGACGAGTCGTACACCATAACCAAACCGAATAGGGACAATAATACAACGCTGACAATAAGCCACCAATCTGCCGGCTTCCATTGTTTCATCCTGAATATATTCATCTCTGCTCTCCAAACTTTTTTACATACATCTGAAACAGATCTCCTTTTTCCTCAAAATTTTTCCACACGCTGTAACTGGGAGATGCAGTTGAGAGGAGGCAGACTGATTGCTGCGGCGTTTTATTGTATACAAACTGAACCGCATCATGCATATCCCGTGTTTCAAGCATTGCCTCAGGGGTATATCCTACTTTCTTCAAGGCGCTGGCTATTGCAATCCCGCTGTCCGGAAACAATACGAGCACCGGTATCTTGCGCCGGGCAATTTCGCGCGCTAAATCCCCAAAGTCATATCCCCGATTTTGGCCGCCCAAGAGCATAGCTCCTATGTTCGGAAATGATTCAATTGCACGAAGCGTAGACTGGGGAGTCGTGGATATCGCATCATCATAAAATGTTATTTCTTTATACGTACCGACGTTTTGTAGTCGATGGGGCAGCGGAACAAACGACCGAATAGCGCGCTTTATCGTTTTGTCTTCGATATCCAATATCCGAGCGACCCGCACCGCAAGCTGTACATTTTCCCGATTATGAAGTCCCAATAAGGGAATATCGCGGTCCGCAAGCGGCAAATCCGTCGCCCCCGGCACGGCAATTGCCTTTGTTTTTTTTGCCAGTTGGGCCAAGCGCGGATAGCGCGGATGGTACACAAAATAGTCAGATGTTTTCGCATGCGCGATAATTTTTTTCTTCGCTTCCCAATATGCCGCGAGACCTCCGTGGTAATCCATGTGTTCCGGAAAAAAATTGGTTATGACAGAAATATGAGGAGAATACAATATATCATCGAGCTGGTAACTGGAAAGCTCATAGACATACACATCTTCTTTCGTATTGCCATGTAATAATTCATCGAGCGCCGGATTTCCGATATTTCCTACCAGATGTGCCTTTCTGCCTGCTTCTTTCAATATATCGTACATAAGTGACGATGTTGTACTTTTTCCTTTCGATCCGGTCACGCCGATCACCATCCCCTTTGCGTTCGCAAAAAAAATATTGGTGGCGGTGGTATACGGGCGGGTTACCTGTTCTTTGGGAATTCCCGGTGTTTTGATAATTAAATCATAATCAATCTGCTTTTCTAGATACCCTGGACCGTCTCGCTTATCTGCAACAGCAACGATGGCATTGGGAACATATGCATGTAAAAATGCCAAGCTTGCCTGTCCCTCAATGCCTGCGCCGAGTATCAAGATGCGTTTGTACTTCCGTAATGCTGCAATAGTCATAGCGTATGAAGTATCGATACAAATGCTTCTGGAATTGCATGCGTTTTTTGCAAACGAAACAGCTGCTTTTCCGCGGCTTTCATCTCTTGTCTGTCAACCGCCAGTGCGGCTTTTAATTTTTTGATAACAACATCTTCGTCATACTCTTTTTTTTGCAACACTTGCCAAAGCGCCCACCGGGACTCTTCCGGCGTACCCACGCACTCAAACGGCTTAAACCGCGCCAATCCCAGCAATTCTTCAAACGTTGAAACAAGTTCTTCATCGGCAAATAGGTTTTTATGAAAAATTCCCATTACTTCACGCTTTGAAAGAAAAGCAGACAGCAATAAAAAAACAAACGCGCACTTCGGGCACCTGCCGCACCACAATGAATCTTTCTGCCGATTATGAATGCGGAAATTTGTATTGCAGCTGGAAAATATCGGAAAGTACTGTTTATATCGGGTGAATAACTCAACTATTTTTATTTCTTTCAGCGGCCGGAGCAGTGAAAAATAGGAGACGCTCGGCGTGATAAAATCGGCAACATAGCGACGGAACAGTTGTTCAAACTCCCACGATTTACTCCATTGATGATTGATTTCTTCACCGTTATATCTCACATTGCCATAACTTGCACTTTCCTCATTGGACGCAATAATATATTCATACCCATAGAGCACCGCGATCAAAAGGTCGACAAACGCGTACACCGCAGAAATGGGAATATGGCCATTATAGACACCTGGCTTTTTATTCAACTCAAAAAGCCGCGGGTCCAACACTCTTTGAACGTCAATGGCGGTCTTTCCCATCACGCGGGCAACGTTTTTTTGCACACTGCCGGCATTGAGGCACGCCAAAACGAACGGCATAGTGTGTGTACGAAGCAATTCTCCGGATACTACCGAATCTTTCCCACCGCCAAGCTGAACAACGCTGCCGGCAAGCGAAGATACCGGAATAGATGCGACCTCTTTACCGCTTTGAAACGGAAACTGGACAAGTCCGCGGAAATCAATCGCGTTTCCATAAAAAAATTCTCCAAGGCCCTTGGTATATACCGTATCCCAAAACTGCGCCTGCGGAGCCGTCAGGACTATGGATCCGGTGCTCATATGTTTCGGGCAATACAATTTCCAGTAGCTTATACCCAGCATGAGGAGTAACGATTGAAGAACTCGACCAAGAAGCTCTGGCGGAACGCCATCAATTTTTGTCGATAAGCCAGGTATGATAATAGTCTCGTCAAAATGCTCTTTCCTGTTGGATACGACGAGATTGTATGAAAATACGATGCTGTTTTTCTCTTTATTTATGGTGTAGCCGGAAAATTCAAACATACGGGTTACATCGGTTGGCGCGTCAGAAACGCAATCATGAGCCCGAATATGGCAAACACGATAGAAAGTACCCAGAAGCGCATGACAATCTTCGGTTCCGACCACCCTTTATACTGCAGCCACAGATGCAAGGGTGCAGCGGCAAATAGTTTCCTGCCCAAAAATTTTCTAGAAAGGAGCTGAACGAGAGAAGACGCTACTTCAAGGACAAATATGGCCCCAATAACTGCCAAAACAGGAGCTTTGCCCAATATAAGTCCAACCACTGCAAGCGTCGCTCCGAAAGAAAGCGCCCCGACGTCGCCCAAGAAAATACGCGCCGGGAAAACATTAAAATATAAAAATGCGATAAGCGCGCCAAGCCAAAGAACGATAAATACGGAAAGCGGCGTATCCAGGATGGATGCTGATATAAACCAAAATGCAACGAGCGCTATCATAAGAATCCCTGACGCAAGGCCATCCAATCCGTCTGTGATGTTAAACGCATTGGCAAACGCAATAATGACGAGCGTCGCAAACGGGATATACCATAATCCCATTTGAATGACCCCGACAAACGGGATATAAAATATATCAATCTTCAGTTCATGCACCATCCAGAAACTCACCACAACCGCAAGGAGTACCTCCAAGAGAAGCTTGTGGCGCAGCCGCAATCCGAAAAACCCGGTGTTTGCCCATACAAACGTCTTTTTCACATCATCCAAGAGGCCGAGCAACCCGAAGGAAACAAACGAAAAAAGTATGATTTTTATCTCACTGCGCATGGGGTATACCGCAGTAATCGGGATCCAAAAATACTTCATGAGGAGAAGGACCAGTGGAAATAAAATAGTCGTAATAGCTATGATCAGCAAGCCTCCTCCGACCGGGGTTCCTGCTTTATTTTTGTGAAATTTGTCAAATATAGGCGTCCGCTGATCAAACGCATCTCTGGTTTTTTGGCGTAACCTTTGAAAGCGCCACCGGTACAACAGCTGAATAAACGGAATATACAGTATACTGCTTAAAAGCCACGAAAATAATAAAACGCCGAGAAGAAATCCCATAAAATTATTTAGACCACCCCACCCAGGAAGATATATACGGCGCAAATATCACAAGAGCAACCAGTACAGCGCCCGTTGCGACCAAAAGCATCATACCGGCAGCCACATCTTTGGCTATTTTGGCTTCATTGCGCCATTCCTTCGTAATAAGATCGGTCATAGATTCCAGCGATGTATTGATCATTTCCGAACCCAATCCAAGTATAATAGCAAAAACGAGCACAGCTGTTTCGACACGGGAAATGCGAAAATATGCGGCTAAAAGGAGCACAAAAACAGAAAACGCAAAATGAACGCGGAAGTTGGGCTGGGTCCGAAACGCCCACCCCATGCCGGCGATCGCATTTTTAAAGGAAATATGATGCTTTCGGAGTATCTCCCTCATAGACGTACGGTAAGTATACCTCTTTTTAATACCCCTTGCGAATTCTTCGAACCGCCTCTATTGCCCGGGACCATGGGTACCACACGGAAACCGGCAAATCCTGAGTGTGGATATACTCGACAATACGCCCTCCAAACCCCTTTTTGAACAATGTTATTCCTCGCCAAGGATGATTTGGCTTGTTATCCGGCGCTATACCCCAAAAATTGTACAATTTTATTCCTCGTTTTTTTGCATCTATTATTGCTTGCCACTGTATGGCATAGGACGCCGGAACCCGGGTTGAGACAGAAGCACCATGATGGTAAATTGCCTGATTGCCATACCAAAGAACGATCGCGCCAGCCAATATCTCCCCTTCATGCCGGGCCAGATATAATTGAGCACGTCCGCTTTTACCAAAAATTTCAAATTCTTCACCGATGCCCTTATGCGGCACGAACTCATGCCGCTGGAAAGTTTTTGCGTACAATGAAAGAAAGTCACGAAGGCCTTTTGGGTCGTTTGAGCGGCTTACTTCAACCAAAAGTTTTTCGCTTTTCCGTATTTCATAGCGTGTCGTTTTGCGCATGCCCGCCAATAGCTCATCGAGAGAACGATCAAGATCCAAAACCCAGCAATATTCTCCATCCATAGCGTGGATCGCAGCAGATTTCAAACCCAGTAAAACCATCAATGCCCTATGTTCGATGGAATCTGCAATAAGAGGATTTATGCGCACAAACCAGCATCGCTCCTGTTGTGCAAATGCCTTAAGCCACTGTATCGCGAATCGCCATACTGCGTTATTTTGAGTTGCGATAATCGGACCATGGCGCACATGCAGAAACCAACCGCGTTTCGCGCTGACTTTGATAATCTGTGCAATACCAATCAATCGGCCGCCTTCATACACGCCGTATCGCCACACCGGAATACCCATTTTTTTTTGCACATCTCCCCAAAGCCAGCTTTGAAACAACGCCCCGGGCGCCTGGGACTGTAGAAAACTCTCCCAAACCTCTTTATCCTGTACTTCGTGTATCTCAAGCTTCATACAATATAGATATCCTGGTGAAACTCGCTCTCCCCTACATATTTCCCCTTGCCGAGCTTGATCGCTTCCATGGGTTTGCATGCCGCACACCCGTCTTTTTTGCTGCATACAAACCGCTCGAGTTTACGGGCAAGTGCGATCATCTTTGCAACTTCCAGAATTCGTTTTCTTCCTTCATTTTCGTCGGGCATTGGCATATCAACCGGACTATCATCCCGGTCTATATACCAATAGCGAACCCCGACCACCGGCCGCTTCTGGCATGCTTTAGCCAATAAGTAATAGATCGGCAGCTGCAGAGAATCCGGCCGCTCATCCATTTTTCCGGTTTTAAAATCCAACACGTAAATACTGTCCGTTTCCTCATCATATTCCAACCAATCAATTTTACCGCACAAAATGATATTGTCCTCTTCGGATAGGAAAAAGTTTGGCAAAGATTCTTTGATTTTCGTGGCTTTTCGTCCAAGCGGTCCCGGATGCTTCATAACGCGGGATAACATATTTTTTCCACGGGTTTTATACGCGAGTTCCTC
This sequence comes from Patescibacteria group bacterium, assembly GCA_038064215.1. Taxonomy (GTDB): domain Bacteria; phylum Patescibacteriota; class Microgenomatia; order UBA10105; family UBA927; genus JACREN01. The sequence goes on from JBBTTP010000011.1 coordinate 11,369, forward strand.
TTCGGAATTGGAAAATCCGCCTTTTTCGCCCGACACGCGCAGCCACACCCGGTCAAATGCATCAAGTAACGGCCGCTTAAGCCTTTCCCCGACAGGAAGCACGGAGAGCGCCTCAATAACCTCGTGCACCGCCTGGCCAAGCGCGAGCGCCGGCTGCATAAGCGTCATGCGATGATTGTTGCGCGGGTCGCGGTAGACATTTCGAAGGTAATACGCCCGGGGACAGCGCAAATAATCACCCATCGATGAATGAGAAACCCAAACCGCATTGTACTTATTCTGTATCATAATAATCCCACGACACATGCCGCTTCTTCATGCGTTATTCTTGTTGGCAAATTGAGGATACGCAAGGCAGCAGCTTCCGCGTTCGGACACGATCCGCGAACATATCCCACTGCATCAAATGAAACTCCAGCAGGGTCAATAACATGATGGTACCAGTCTCCCAAAAGCACACCATTGCGTTTAGCTCGAGCAATAAGCTGAACGGGATCATCCATGAGGACGGGAAATCGGAGATATATCGACCCAGCCGCTTCTTTTGGTAACGTATATCCGGAAAACGACCGCAATTGCTTCATGTAATAGGACGCAACAGTTTTTCGTGTTTCATTATATCTATCGAGTTTGTGCAGTTGGTTCAATGCAAGGA
>JBBTTP010000012.1:0-5616 GCA_038064215.1 Patescibacteria group bacterium
TGGAGCCTCCTATTCGTTATTCTAAATACATTATTCTGGAAGAAAAAAAACGCATTCAACTACTCGACGCACTTTTAACCAGCCAACTCCAGGTAGATATCCTGGCTTTTTGCCTCATGCCCAACCATTTTCACCTTTTACTCAAACAAACCGCCGATGTCGGTATTTCCCGCTTTGTCTCCAAGTTTTGTGACAGTTACAGCAAATATTTCAATATCAAACATGATCGGGTCGGCCCTTTATTCCAAGGCCCATTTAAGGCCGTACGGGTAGAATCCGAAGAACAACTGATCCATCTGTCCCGCTATATTCACCTGAATCCAATCTCATCGTTTCTCATCAAAGAATCAGAACTCGATTCATACTCTTGGTCATCCCTGCCTGAATACTTAGCGCCTCTTGGAAACACATTATCCAACCCAAAATTTATTAGTGAATTATTTAAATCCCCGGGCAAATATAGAGATTTTGTGCATAACCAAATTGACTACGCCCAAAAATTAGACAATATAAAACACCTGACATTTGACGGAGAAGACTAGGTGCCAATCTAGTCCACCTGGCAGGTGGACAATCCCGAGTTTTGTTAAGAGCGAACCGTGACCTGGATTTTAAACGGCAGCAAAACTGCGGGATAGGATTAACGAGTTAGGGAGCTTTAAATAAAGCAAACGCTCCATCTGGTGGTGACCCGTCTTCGTTGATTCCCAATGACCAATAGATTTGTGGGTTGTTTATAACGGCAGAAAAAAGCGGTGCAACGACCGCACATGTATCAATCCGGGCTGCCTCCAGTGCCTCGCGATACCTCGCTAACTCAACATTATTAGTCTCTAAAACCCGATAGTACTCCACGTCTGTGAGACCAGTGAACTTATCTTGAAGCGCCGGTCTTTGTACGTAAGCTCCGGAACTATCATATATTTCAAGCCAATTCGATTTACCGTATACATAAACAGTGGTTCTGTCAGAAGACAGGCCAATGTATCCATGATCATGGGACCCAAAATGCGTTCTTCTATCCCGAATCTGTTGGTCCATTTCAAAGAGTAAATGTACCCCTGCTTCTCGAGCAATCGTGTCATGTTGATTAGAATGATCACCCACAGCAGTATCGCGCACTACTCGTACAAACTTTACCCGCGGTATGCTTGACTTGGCCGATACCATTAAAGAAATAACGTCGCGACTAAGTAGTATGCTTTCAGACATTAGTCGAAGATTATAAGGTTATTCGTGTTATAATTCAAGTGCCCCGGAACCATCCGAGGGGTTTTTTAGTATGGACAAACTCATTATCAAAGGTGCGCGGCAGCACAATCTCAAAAATATCAACCTTGAGCTGCCGAAAAATAAGCTTATCGTTTTTACGGGGCTTTCCGGATCAGGAAAATCATCATTGGCATTCGACACGATCTACGCCGAGGGTCAGCGCCGGTATGTGGAATCGCTTAGCTCCTATGCGCGCCAATTTTTGGGTGTTATGGACAAACCGGATGTCGACAGCATAGAGGGGCTTTCTCCGGCCATTTCCATAGATCAAAAATCCACCTCCCACAACCCGCGTTCTACCGTGGGAACGGTGACGGAAATTTACGACTATCTCCGACTGCTTTTTGCCCGTATTGGCCACCCGCACTGTCCCACATGCGGAAGGGAAATCAGCCGACAAACGCTGCAGCAGATTGTTGAGCAAGTACTGAAGCTCGTGAAAGGGCCGCATACGAAACTCATGTTTCTGGCTCCGGTGGTGCGGGACCGCAAAGGCGAATTCAGCGGACTGTTGGATAATCTTTCCGCTAAAGGCTACCGGCAAATCCGCGTTGACGGTCACTTTGTGGATATCCATGAGGATATTGTGCTTATTAAAACCAATAAACATACGATTGACGTGGTGGTGGACAAACTCGTGCTCACTCCCAAACTTGCAAGTGATCCCACAGTCCGATCGAGAATTTCCGATTCAGTAGAGCAGGCCTTGTCGTTATCCGACGGCCTCGTGACGGCCGCCGAAGTACTGGATGCCTCATTTACCATACCGGATAAACCCAAAAAAGTGACGGATCATGTCTATTCGGAAAAATTTTCCTGTCCTGTGTGCAACCTATCGCTTCCGGAAATCGAACCCCGCTCGTTTTCTTTTAATTCACCCCACGGGGCGTGCCCCACCTGTAGCGGCCTCGGAAATATACTCACCGTTGATCCGAATCTTATGCTGCGTCCCGAGCTTTCTATTACGGAAGGGGGCATTCTACCATTTAGCCGCATGTTTCTCCATGACACATGGTTTTCACGGGTGGTGACCACCGTTGCCGCTATCCACGGCATCAATATCCGTGCACCGCTAAAAACGTTAACGAAGCACCAACGAGATATATTACTGAACGGTACCGCTGACCGTCAGTATTTGGTAAAAGGCACAAACCGATTTGGCGACCACACGACCATCGAAGAACCGTTCCGCGGCCTTATTCCGGAACTGGCGCGTCGGCACGGAGAATCCCAATCCGATGGCATGCGGACCGAAATCGAAAAGTATATGCGTCAAGAAACATGCACTGCCTGTGCCGGCCGGCGGCTTAAAAAAGAAGCACTCACCGTAACCATTGACGGGTTTTACATAGCTGATGCGGGAGAGCTTTCCATACAAGATTGCTTAGGCTGGGCAACAGAACTTTCAAAAAAAATTGAGAATCCAACCGAAGCAGCAATAGGCCATCCAATCCTGAAAGAAATTCATGCACGCTTGAATTTTCTTTCTGCAGTTGGGCTTAATTATCTGACTCTTGCCCGAAGCGCTACCACGCTCTCAGGCGGCGAAGCACAGCGCATCCGACTGGCTTCACAGATCGGATCGGGCTTAACCGGAGTGCTGTATGTATTGGACGAACCATCCATAGGTTTACATCAGAAAGATAACACCATGCTCATCGACACACTGAAAAAACTGCGGGACCTCGGCAATACCGTCATCGTCGTAGAACACGACCGTGAAACCATGGAGTCCGCTGACTGGATCGTTGACTTTGGCCCGGGAGCGGGAGAGCATGGCGGCGCTGTAGTAGCAGAAGGAACGCTCGCAATTATCATGACAAATAAGCACTCTCTAACCGGCAAATACTTAAAGGGTGAAAAAACGATTGTTCGACAAAGACTGTCTTCGTCGAAGACAGTCTTTGAGGCTAACGCACTACTTATCCTCACGGGGTCATCGCAAAACAATTTGAAGGGAATGGACGTTTCTTTCCCATTGGGCAAACTCATCTGTGTCACCGGCGTATCGGGCTCCGGTAAATCGACATTAATTGTTGAAACCCTATACAGGGCGCTCTTCTCCCACTTCAATCCGTTCACGAAAGAAAAACCCGGAGCGCATACCGGGATCAAGGGTCTCGAGCATGTCGATAAAGTCATCCTTATCGACCAATCACCGATCGGCCGCACGCCCCGCAGTAACCCCGCCACCTATACCGGCATTTTTTCACTTATCCGCGAACTTTTTGCGCAAACGCCGGAAGCAAGGGTGCGCGGCTATAAACCCGGCAGGTTTTCCTTTAACGTGAAAGGCGGCCGCTGCGAAGCGTGCGAGGGGGAGGGCCAAAAGAAAATAGAAATGCAATTTTTATCCGATATTTACGTAACGTGTGAGGTGTGCCACGGCACGAGGTACAATACGGAGACACTCGAAGTAACATTTCGGGGTAAAAATATCGCACACGTTCTCGATATGACCGTCGAGCAAGCACAGGAATTTTTTGCAAACCAGCCGCTTTTGCATGAGAAATTACGTACCATCAAAGAAGTCGGCTTGACCTACGTGCATCTCGGACAGCCCGCACCGACGCTTTCGGGAGGGGAAGCACAACGGACGAAGCTTGCCACAGAGCTATCCCGCAGAGCTACAGGCAGAACCGTATATATTTTGGATGAACCAACCACCGGTCTCCATTTTGCAGATTTAGAAAAACTGCTGAACGTTCTCCACCATCTCACCCAAAAAGGGAACACGGTGATCGTCATTGAACACAACCTTGATATCATAAAAAATGCAGATTGGATTATTGATTTGGGACCGGACGGCGGGGAAGCAGGAGGCAACATTATTGCGGAAGGAACTCCCGAGCACGTTGCAAACGCAAAGCAATCCTATACGGGACAATACCTCAAAAAAATATGTTAAAAACATTCGTTTATTCGCTTATTTGCTTATTCGTTTATTTGTTTATTTCACCGTCTTCGGCGGTGGCGGCCGGTGAGTTTCGTGCCAACTACGACGTCCAATACAACGTCGCACCCACAGGCATAACAATTTCCACGCAAACGATCACGCTTACGAACAAGTTAACCAACCTCTATCCGCAAAAATATTCCATTCTCATCGATTCTACCAATATCAAAAACGTTATCGCGTACGATAAAGGCGGTCCCATAAGCCCCGAAATTAAACAAAATGACGGCAAAACAGAAATACTGCTCACGTTTAACGACAAAGTCGTAGGGCTCGGTAAAAGTCTTCAATTTACGCTGCGGTTTGAAAATGGAGATATCGCACAAAAAAATGGAACTATTTGGGAAGTAAATATACCGGGGATTGTGGAGGATCCGGATATTGATAATTACACGGCAAGTCTTACCGTGCCTGCTTCGTTTGGTCCGAACGCATACATGACGCCGCTACCCGGCAGCGGCACACGCTGGACCCGCGAACAAATGACCCGCGGCGGCATAAGCGCGGCATACGGTACACAGCAAGTCTTTGATCTCACCCTTTCCTATCATCTGGAAAATCAGAAAGTGACGCCGGATACACAGGAAATCACCCTACCTCCCGATACCGCCTATCAAACGGTTAGTATCAACGAATTAACACCAAAACCTGATACCGTACGCCGCGATACGGATGGAAATTGGCTCGCCCGATATACGCTCACCCCGGGGGGTAAACTGGATATTTCAGCACGTCTGACCGCCACCATAACGCTTGCCCCAAAAGAAACGAAAACTGATACATCCACACTGGATAGTTATCTGAAACCCGATCAATACTGGGAAACGGAGAACAGTAAGATTGTAAGCCTGGCAAACGCCTATCGCACGCCGCGGGCTATTTACGACTATGTGGTTTCAACGCTCTCCTATAGCTATGATCGCGTCAACCAGAATCCGATCCGTAAAGGCGCCGTGGGAGCGCTTGCCAACCCTGCTACAGCCGTCTGCATGGAATTTACGGATCTTTTTATCGCGATAGCACGCGCGGCTGGTATACCGGCACGCGAATCCGTAGGATATGCGTATACCACCAATACAAAACTCCGGCCGCTGTCGCTCGTGACTGATGTACTGCATGCATGGCCGGAATATTACAACACAGAAAAAAAAATCTGGATTCCTGTTGACCCCACCTGGGCAAAAACTACCGGAGGCGTGAATTATTTTGATAAACTGGATTTCAACCACATCGTTTTTGTCATTCATGGCACATCGAGCACCTATCCGTATCCGGCAGGATCGTACCGAAAGAGCGGAAACGAAGGAAAAACAGTGCAGGTCCGTTTCGCGTCGGGAGCCCCAACCCCAGCGCCGGGAGAACTGGCTGCGCGCATCGAAAGCTTCGAA
>JBBTTP010000013.1:0-8178 GCA_038064215.1 Patescibacteria group bacterium
GAAGTTGCAGGCAAATCATCCAACATGGCCTGGGCAGCCGGCAAATTATACAAAGCACTGAAAATTTGGAACATACCGATGAGTGCAACAACTGTCACATCGTGCGATGCGGATGCGCTCCTCCATCCAAAGTATTTCTCCGCTCTAACTTGCAGCTACCTCACTGACCCCGACCGCGCCTATCATTTTTATCAGGGAGCAATTTTGTTCTATTCTAATATCTGGCGGATTCCGTTGCCCACACGGTTCCTCAACACGCTGAACAGTATCTGGAATCTGGCGTTACTTTCTCAAAGCCGCCGGCTTATCAACTTTTCCACCTATTCCGCTTCTTTTAACAGTGTCATGCGCGCGGGTTCCTGGAGTGTAGACGTCATACCCGAAGATTATCATTTATTTTTTAAAACGTATTTTGCGTTCGGCGCGAAAGTCCGTGTCGTACCAATTTTCCTGCCGGTACTTGTGGATGCCGCCGAAAGCCATGGATTTTTCCGTACGATGGTAAACCAGTATGAACAATCCAAGCGATGGGCCTGGGGCGTATCGGATATTCCGTATGTCATTCAGGGCGTTATAGACCACACCGAAATTTCACTGGTCGACCGGCTGCGAAGGTTAGCCATGATTTTGGAGCACCATATTTTTTGGCCCGCCAACTGGTTTATCCTGACGATCGGCAGCGCGGTCCCGCCCCTCATTAATCCTGCATTTGGCCGCACGGTCCTGGGGCACAACCTCTCCCGCCTGTCCTCCGGAATTCTCACGCTCTCCACAATCTTTCTGATTGTGATTTTCGTTATCGACTGGCGCATCAAGCCGCCAAAACCAAAAGAAATGGCCAGCTGGAAACTGCCGTTTCTGTATCTGCAATGGTTCACGCTTCCTATTATTTCTTTTTTCCTATCAGCACTTCCCGGACTTGACGCGCACACACGACTCATGCTCGGTAAACGGCTGGAATACAGGGTAACGGAAAAGGTATAATGGAAGATGTCACAAACCTGTCATCCTCGGGCTTGACCCGAGAATCCAGTATTTTACTCTGGATCCCCGCGGACGCGGGGATGACACATACCATATGTTTTCCTGGCTCATCCAACACTCCCCTCTCTTCTATCTTACCCAAAGCTTGTGGCGGGATGAAGCGTTTTCTATCCTGGCTGCCCAGCGGCCGCTTTCGTTTATCTTCAATAATCTCGGCGTCGAACCGCCGCTATACTACGTCCTTCTCCACTTTTGGATAAAACTGTTTGGCTCGGGAGAAATCGCCGTACGAAGCTTGTCATTCCTCGGGTTTGCCCTTGCCACCGTGGTCGTCATTTTCTGGGCGGAAAAATTATTTCATAAACATTTCCTTTCCTGGTACTTGCCGGTCTTTTTCTTTATAAATCCCATGCTTCTGTACTATGCGTTTGAAATACGCATGTACGGATGGTTTATGTTCTTTGCCGTACTTTCCCTCTATGGATATTCAGAAAAAAAATGGTGGGTGATGGCTGTTGCCAATGTCTTGGGATTTTATACGCACACGTACATGATCTTTGTCCCGATTGCACAAGGAATTCATTGGCTATGTTCACGACACAGAGTTATAAAATTTTTACACGCTTCGGCACTAACTATTCTTCTGATGCTTCCATGGTTTTTCCGCGTTATTCGCGAAATGCCGAAGCTCAAAAATACCTGGTACTTCCCTGTCGATATTCATTTGGTTCAATCGGTACTCGGGAACATGTTTATCGGATACGAGGGGACACCGTGGTTTCTTTGGAATGTTACTGCGTATCTTTCGCTTGGACTGCTTGCCCTTTTCCTATTTAGTCTTAAACCAAAAACAACACGGCCGCGAAACCTGTTCTTTCTCACTATGACCCTGCTCCCGCTCGCCATGGTCATCGGCGTTTCCTTTTTCAAACCGCTCTTTGTGAACCGCTATCTCATCCCTGTCACGATCACGGAGGTATTTTTAGTTGCCTTTGCCATAGAAGCGATACAAAATCATCTCGTCCAAAAACTTTTTGCTTTTTGCTTTTTGCTTTTTGCTTTTGGGTTTAACGTCTGGTATCCTTCGCAGCACGCCAAAATTGACATCAGAAAAACGCTGATGGAGGTCAATGTACTGCGCGGCAAACAGGATATTATCGTCGCGGCAAGCCCGTTGGTATTTTTTGAAAGCATCTATTATAGCGGCGACTCGAAGCGGGTATTTTTATATAACCCAAGCAATATCGCCTTCCCTGCATACGTCGGTGATGCACTCATAACGCCTGCACAAATGATCCGCGATTTTCCAACGTACCCAACGCGGGCGTTTTTGATCCATGAAGACGGCACATTTGAAATCACGTATACCCTATGAAACTCATGGCGTTATGGAAACAATTATCTGCCAACTGGCTGGTGTCTTTTATCCATAAATGCATCCTGTTGTTTTTTGCATTTGGCGGAGTCATGATTATCATGCGTTGGAAACTCTTGCCCCCGGCAGTACCACTGTGGTATTCGCGGCCCTGGGGAGTGGAACAATTAGCTGGGCCTCTCTGGCTTTTTCTTCTGCCCGTCGGAGGACTGATGGTGTATGGTGTCAATGTTTGGGTCTCGCTGTTACTGCTCTATGAGTATCCCGTCTTTACGCGCGTTCTTTTCCTCTCGTCGCTCCTGGTAAATCTTCTGTGTCTTTTGACGCTTATCAATATTTTATTTTTAGTAACATAAATTATGAATTTTGCCGTACCTTTTCTTCTTCCCGCGCTGATCACTTTTTTCATAACACCGCTCGTTATTCGCATAGCCCTCCGATTCGGTTTTGTGGACGATCCGAGCGTTCGCTACCATCCGGCACATACGCATACCGGCATCATCCCGCGCGCCGGAGGTCTTGCACTCTTTGCAGGAATCTGTTTCAGCGCACTTCTGTTGCTGCCCACGACAAAATTGGTTCTCGGTATGCTGGCCGGAGGAGCCATTCTCACGCTCGTGGGCCTTGCCGATGATAAAAAAGATATCAGCCCATACATCCGATTGATTACCAATGCGCTTGCCGCACTGATCGTGGTTGGCGCCGGAGCAGGCATTCCATATATCACCAATCCTTTAACCGGCGGCGTCATACACCTGGATACCTGGCGCATTTCTTTTGCATTTTTCGGAAATCATTCCATTGTGGTCTGGGCCGATCTTTTGGCATTTTTGTGGATTTTGTGGACCATGAATATCGTCGGTTGGTCAGCAGGCATTGACGGTCAGATGCCGGGCTTTGTGGCAATCAGCGCATTCACACTCGGACTGTTGTCTCTTCGGTTTAGCGTTCTGGATCCGTCGCAATTGGTCGTCACCGTACTTGCCTTTATCGTATCCGGTTCATTTTTGGGATTTTTGCCGTGGAATTTTTATCCTCAAAAAATTATGCCCGGCTACGGCGGTAAAACGCTGGCAGGATTTCTTTTAGCGATTCTGGGCATTTTGTCTTATGGCAAATTAGGGACGGCAATTCTTGTCCTTGGTATTCCCATGCTAGACGCAGGATATACGCTTCTTCGCCGCATGGGAAAAAAACAATCGCCGGTCCTCGCTGACCGGGGACACCTGCACCACAAACTCCTCGACTTAGGATGGGGCAAACGCAGGATTGCCTTGTTTTACTGGGGGGTGTCCGCTATACTGGGGGCAGTTGCACTCACCGTCCGAAGCCAGGGGAAACTGTTCGCGCTGCTGTTACTTGCCGTGGGACTGGGAGGATTTTTCGCATGGATCAGCTACTTTTCGCAATTATCAAAACCGCACGACCCAGACAGTGGGTAAAAAATTTTGCCGTCTTTACGACCATCATCTTTACCGGGCAACTATTTAACGGCGAACTCTTGTGGCTTTCGATCCGAGCGTTTATTGTTTTTTGTTTATTGTCCTCTTCCAATTACATTTTTAATGATATTCTGGATGCGCCCAAAGATCGCAAGCATCCGTTCAAAAAATTCCGTCCGGTAGCCAGCGGCAAATTATCCGTTCAGGCAGCAGGCATTGCATCATTCTTGTTTTTTCTTGCGGGAATGTTTATCAGTTATCAGCTCGGCCGGCCGTTTCTCATCCTCGCGACCATCTTTATTCTCCTGCAATACGGATATACCCTGATACTTAAGCACGCGAGCGTCATAGATATTCTCTCTATCACGACGCTCTATTTTTTACGTGTGTATGCAGGAGAAGCGGCAACCGGGTATCACATCTCCATCTGGCTTGCGCTCGCAGCGCTGTCCCTCGCGCTATTTCTTGCGATCGGAAAACGGCGGGCAGAACTCACCCTTATCCAAGGATACCAGGGCATGGTTCCGCGCGATACCCGCGATACGCTCTCCCATTACTCAGAAAAACTGCTGGATACGTATACCGCTATGTTTGCCAACGCGACATTCATCACCTACGCATTTTATACGTTTTTTGAAAAACCGATCGCGAAAGGATTTTTTTTCAAAAACTATACGGAATTTACCCCGGAATTTCCCGACCGGAAATGGATGATGGTCACGATTCCGTTTGTCCTTTTTGGCATCATGCGCTACATGCAGCTCATTTACGAAGGCAAAGGCGAGTCGCCGGAAAAAGTGCTTATGTCCGACCGGCCGCTTCTGACGACTATTCTTCTATGGGCGGGAACCGTCTTTTTTGTCGTGTATGGTATTGGAGGATAACCTTTACTCTACTTTCTCCGCGTATTGACCCGAAATCCAGCCCACACTCGTGCCATCGTATTTTATTTTAAACCACCCGCTTTGCGATTCTTCGATATGATATTTTTCTCCCGGATTGACTTGACCAGCTAATGATGCTGTTTTTGCGGGTTCCATTCTTACCCGAAGATAACCTATCTCAGTTTCTTTAATAATTACAAAGGGCTTTATCGGGTCAGGCGTGCTTGGTGATACCGTCGGCGTTACGCGGGTAACCGGTTGACCGGTCGGAGTCGGCGATGCAGTGGCCACCGGCGTCGCACTCCCGGCAGAAAGGGCAAGTTTACTATTTGCTATCACGCGGTACCCGGCAGTTGCTTTAATTTTCAGCGTCCGGTTCAGAAATCCCGGCGAGGTTACCGTCACCACGTGGTCGCCCGGCGTCATATCGGTGGTTGATAACGGCGTCACTCCGCGGGTCTGATCGTCTACAAGCACGGTGGCTCCATCAGGATTGGTCGTCACGGATAGTTCCACATTTTTACTGGAAATTTTTTCCAGCCACAATACATCCACAGCAGACGCAAGCTCCGACTCCGAAAGATTTGCATTCACGTAGGTGAGAAGCGTCGGTCCCACGGTAATCGGCCCCTGCCACGAAACGACTTGCTGTGCTCCCGATTCCGGAACGATTTTTATCGTGTACTGCCCTACCTGGACTTTATCCCGAAACGGAGTCCGCCCCATGTGCTTGTTATCCAAAAATACGCTCGCGCCAGGCACGCTTTCCACCCGCAACTCGCCCTGTTTGGCGATCCGCCCGTTCCAGATTTTCACTAATCCAATGACGATTCCAACCAAACTCAAAAGCACCACTAAAAATCCCAATTTTCGCTTCATGGTCTTTCGATCATAGCACAAAAAACAAACCGATGCCAAAATAATCACACATGTATAGTTGTCTTGCTCCAGCAAATGTATTATACATGTAATATGCGGGGGAAAAATACGCGCCTCATCGCCATGCGACTCACTGACGGAGTGCTGCGTACTGTCACCGATACGACGCTCTTCCTCTGTTTTTTCACCCTCGCCTCATTTGGCAAAAGTAAAACCAGCATTGGCGCACACCGCACGTTTGATGAGGTTCAAGACGTCATGTCTGACTTCAATTATGACACCATTAAACGGGCGCTTATACAACTTCATAAGAAAAAACTGGTTACCTATCAGCGAGGACACCTACCGGAAACCCTTGCCATTACCCGCGAAGGCAAACAGCGGCTGCAAGAGCTTTTCCCTGCATATAAAACACATCGCGCCTGGGATAACCGAATTTACCTTGTGACCTACGACATTCCGCAAACTCAAAAAAAGGAACGGGAACTCCTGCGTTTTTTTCTCAAACGCCTCGACAGCGCGATGCTTCAGGAAAGCGTCTGGATTATTCCCTTTGATCCCCGGGAGACGCTGCGTTCGTTTATTGAAGACCATAACCTGTCTGCGGTAGTCATCGTCTCTGACATGGGCAAAGATGCAGCGATCGGAAATGAAAGCCTTCCGTCGCTTATCTGTCGAATCTATAAATTAGATGCTCTCAACGAGAGATACAAGGAATTTCTCGATATGAGTCAAAGGAAGAATTTCAGGAATCCGTTCTTGATCACCAAATATCTTTCTATTCTCCGCGATGATCCCCAATTGCCCTTTGCATTACTTCCGAAAGGTTGGTTGGGCGGACTAGCCTACCACCGTTATCAAACACTCTGCGACAATTCTCTAAAATAATTACATGTATCCCAGACTTGCTGGGGCAAGAGCATTATAAATGTCTTTCTATTTCTTCTTTCAACCAATCATAATATTTTCCCGCCACATGCACCGCGGGGATGGCAATGATGCAGGGAGTATCATATGAATGAAGTTTTGTAATTTCCCGCTCAACGCCGCTATATTTTTTCTCGAGTGTTTTCACTAATAAAATCGTCTCTTGTGATTCATCGATCTTTCCGCTTTTCGGCGGCCAAAGGAACATGGGGTTGGCGTTATCAATAATATTGACACACGCGCATAGTCGCTTCTCCAATAACTTCTTCCCAATCTTTTTCGCCTCTTCCACACTTGCACACGTCACATAGATCAGGATTATGTCTGTCATAATTTTTTCAAATCAACCTGTTTATCAACAACAATAATCATGCCCGTAGTATATCAAAAACTCAAAAGGAGAAAATGCTATTTCGATAATCGAAAAGGTCGCCAGTAAAAGATGTTCATGAAAGGATAAAACAGGAGATGGATACTTACCGTGATCAATATATATCCATCCATCAAGAGGAATCCAAAAAGTACCGCCATGGGAACACTTAAAAGGAAGAATATCAATGCCCATTTTTTAGCTATAAAGAAAAGATTATAGAGGTGAGCTACAGAAACAATTATCACAAACCAAAGAATGTTCGATGGGGCCCTCAGTGCTGGTAGTGCCACAAACAGAAGATATAAAAAGCTTGCTTGTTGAAACATCACTTGCCCATACGTAAGGAAGTACGCCGGTAGTTCGCAACGGACGAGATAACGATCTGGGTTTTCATCAATATATTGTTTCGGGTATGACCCGCATCGTTTCACAATAGCTGGAACAGCAAACCAAACGATTGTTGCCCCCAGAAAAAGGAATACCTGAAAGCGATCGATAACAATATACGAAACGGGAAGTGCGGGAACAAGAAAGAACAACGAACAGAGAAAAAACCACAGTGAAATATGGATTGCCTCCTTCCAGGAAGGTCGAATGAATCGTTTCCCTTTATAGGGAAGATTAGCGAGAATAAAAATTAATCCAAGATAAAAAAATTCTCGCATAATCTTATCCCTTTGGAGTGATCTCAATTCTCTTTCCCTGATAATCAAACATCACCTTAAATCGGTCAAAAAATCCGGTTTGCCCCAAAAGTCCATATGGCAGTGACTTCATATCAGAACTGAAACCGCAGTATAGTTTCATGGGCCATCCACTCACTTCTATGTGTACGTCGTGAAAATATGCGGTTTGCGGCGTGCCACTGGTGCCATAAAACGTCATTTTCTTTCCTTGAGTGATAGTAATTCCTAAAATCTCTGCCATTTCCGTATGGAAGATGCAAAAATCAGCACCTGAATCAATCAACACCTGATATTCGATCGATTTTTTACCAAACATCAAAAGAACGTCTATAACCGGACGGTGGACAAACTGCCTATTTGGGAATGGTTCAAGTGGTGAAGCAGGAAATGATTTATACGCTACTCGCAATGAGGATGTAGGTGCCATACTCTTTGGGAACTTTCATCATCAAAGGTACTTTGATTCCTTTTATTTGCGACTGTTCGTATGCAAGTTTTGCAGATTTCGAAGCGCCAACCACCTTACCGCTTCGAGATTCGACCGCAACCCACTGATCGGGATATTTTTTCGAAAGAAGATGATAATTTGTATGCTTCATACTTCCGTAGTATACCACACCTACCAAAA
>JBBTTP010000014.1:0-4707 GCA_038064215.1 Patescibacteria group bacterium
TAGACAGCATGCAAGACATTGCAGTCAATAAACTGCACACCATATCGACAAAAGCAAGAGAACGGGATTTTGTAGACTTGTATTTTATTCTCAAAAAAGAAAGTTGGAATCTCAAAGAGCTCATTATTCTTGCTAAAACAAAGTTTGATTGGCATATTGACCCCATACAGCTAGGTCAGACGTTTACCCAAGTCGTTGCAGTAAAAGATGTTCCCAATATGCTTGTTCCATTTGATAGAAAAGAAATGGAGAATTTTTTCTTAACACAATCGAAAGAACTGCAGACAGATATTTTTTCCTGACTATGTCTCCCCGCACACTCACCCTCATTGCACTCCTGGTTGCATCATTTTTTTGGGCCTCAAGCGGATATGCGGCAAAAACATTGCTCAAGTTTTTTGATCCCATCTCCCTTGCCGCAATCCGACTCTCTCTTGCCGCACTCATAATTCTTCCCATGTTTTTACGGGTCACCAAACGGATAAACAAAAAAATGTTTCTTGATATGATTCCAGTGTCTTTATTTAGTGCCGGAAACTTTATTTTCTTTCTCTTTGGCATCCAGCGCACGACCGCCAACGCCGCAGCCATCATCTACACCGCCACACCGCTGTTCGCCGCCTTTATTTCCAATAAACTTATCCAGGAACATGTCTCGCGAAAAAAACTCGCAGGAATCTTACTAGGACTTATCGGCGTGCTGACAATTTTAATATTGCCGGTTCTTGAACAGCGCGGCGTCATGGTCGGGGATATGTGGGGAAATCTTTTGATTGTCGGTGCCATGATTATGTTTGCCCTGTATAACGTGAGTTCCCGATACTTAATAGATAAAAAATCCTACCACCCCATTACCGTAACCGGTTTTTCTCTTATCATTTCCGCGTGTCTCTTTTTAATCGTCATACTCACGATCCCCCATGCACCGATACTTCCCAACTTACGTATACCGTCCGTGGCTTTCCTTGCTATCTACATGGCAATATTTGTCACGGTACTCCCGTATATTCTCCACCAATGGGCGGTAAAACACTCATCGGCAACCACTGCATCGCTCACTTCGTATATCCAGCCGGTCTTTGCATTTGTGTTTAACGGCATTCTTTTGGGAGAAATCATCACGCCGGGATTTTTTGTAGGAAGCATGCTGGTATTTTCCGGCGTCTTTATGGCAACAGGCAATAAAATACTCAACAGTATTATCACAAAACTAAGTGCTCCCAGGCAGACTTGAACTGCCATCACAGCCTCCGGAGGGCCGTGCTCTATCCAATTAAGCTATGGGAGCTTCTGACCTTATTATATCGCCAAAATCGTCCATCTGCTAGAATGACTAGTAAACATCTTTTCTGTCATTCCCGCGCAGGCGGGAATCCATCTTCAAAAAAAGACTGGATCCCCGATCGGGTCGGGGATGACACAAAAATGAAGAAATTCGGATCTATTGGAATTATTGGTTTTATTTTTTATCTTGGTATTGTTCTCTACGCCAACCGAGGTGTGTACACGTCCCGCTTTGATCCTGCGTATTGGAAAGATAGATACGAGCATTCGCAATGGAAGCTTCCACAGTCGCAACGGGGCATCGGCGACGAAGGACTGTATTTGCATGAAGGATATGTATTGGTGAATGGTGCCGACCCCACGCTCTACAATGCCGAGGTGCCACCTCTTGGTAAATACGCCATCGGCGCAAGTATTTTGTTATTCGGCAACGGATATCTGTTCGGAATTCTTGCAACCACCGCAGCACTGGTTGCATTTTTCTTCTTGGCAAAATCCGTTCTGCCTAAATCCCTGGCACTGGCGACCACGCTTCTGGTTGCCATGGATCCGCTCGTCACCAGTCAATTTGCAGCTACGATGCTGGAAAGTCTCCAGTTGCTATTTTTTCTGGTCACTTGCCTTCTTGTTCTTTCGTTATTGAAACAGAAATCTGTATTAAAAATCCCCGCGTTCATACTTGCAATCGATGCCGGCTTCGGGGCATTTTCTGCAGTCAAATTTCCCCTTCTGTCACCCGTCATTGGCTTTTGTATTCTCGCAATTATCTGGCAAAAAACAAAACGCGTAGCACCGATACTGCTGTTTCTGGCAGTTTCTTTCATTATCTATCTTATCCCTTATCTTCGCTATTTTCTTCTCGGTCACACCATCACTAATTGGCTCGGCGTCCAAAAATGGGTCATCAATTTTTATCTCCACGCAAACTTACTTCCCAATTTTGGAAGTTTTTTTACTGCTCTCACCACCGGATGGATCCAAAATTTTTTCACACGCGGTTGGGAACGGGCAGCAGAATGGAGTCCGGTGTGGCCTTTTATATTCATCGCCGCGCTTATGTGGTGCCTCCAAAACCGAAAAAAATACCGCGTACTTATCAGTACGTTTCTCCTTGCGATGGGGCTGTATTCCGTTATCCCATTCTGGACTCGCTATCTCGTACTTTTCTTGCCGATACTGTATCTCGTCACGATTGCCGCGGTCGCATCTTGCGCAAAAAAATTGCTTCCTTTCGTGGTAGTACTGATTGTGGCAGTCAATGGTATCAGTTCATTTCGCATACTGTTTCCAACGCCCCAAGGAATGGTAAATCAGTTTGTCTACGACTGGCAGCATGGATTTTTTCAGGATATGTATGAACAACTATCCAATGAATCGCAAAACAATATATCCCGCCAGGCGTTCCATCGTGTTGGTCTTCAAACATTTTCTGATGCACAAATCGAAAAAGTGAAAATAATCAGTGATCCTGTTATCTGGTCCCGCTTCCGCACGCCGCAAACAATACAATTCAACATTACCTACACCACGCGAAATCTCGGATCGTTTACCGAAGCAACGACACTTCCCATTATCAAAGAAAAAAATCGCTGGCGCATTCCGTGGAACTGGAATCTGTTAATGAACGGCTTCACCGACAGCGCAAAATTAGAAACCAAACTGCAACACGCCAACCGTGGCAGTATTCTGGCTAGCGATGGAGCCATTCTTGCGCAAGATATCCCAAGTTTTTTTGTATCCGTCATCCCGGAAAAGATTGACTCGAAACAAGAAGAGATAATGTTAAAATTTTTGGAAACCGAGTTTGGGGAGCGCGTGGCAGCCATCGGTCTCTACCGGCGGTATATGCAAAACAGCCTTCCAGACCAGCCCGTACCGCTTGGTGTTCTCATGAGAAGCCCCGATGATAAAACGTACAAAAAATTACTGTCGTACCCCGGCATCCAACTGACCCCGTGGTTTGGACGCACCACCATCGGCACTATCGGAAATACTCAGTTTTTTGAATGCTGTTCACTCCTCTACAACACCACTGCCTACAACGGCATCAGCGGATTGGAAAAAGAATACAACGATATTTTGAAAGGCGAAAATGGAGGAACGCTGGTTCTGAAAGACGCCACCGGGTCAGTCATCCGGACGCTTATTCACAAAGAAAAACGGGATGGGAAGACGGTGAGACTGTAACGAAAATCCTTCTTGCGGAAAGGGCGAGATTTGAACTCGCGTGGGCCTTTCGACCCCCAAGGTTTTCGAGACCTGGCCGTTTAACCGCTCCGGCACCTTTCCTGGCGTTTACGCAGAAAATTTTGTCTTCAAAATTGTTCTGCGTCCTCGGGCAGAGTTGAACTGCCATCACAGCCTTCGCAGGGCCGCATTCTATCCATTGAACTACGAGGACGTGGTGTAATTTTACTACGAAGCAGAAATAAGAGCTAGACGGGCTTTTCCAGAGGGATTTTTTTGGTGAGCCACGAGGCGGCGTTGTCGACCCAGGTTTTTTCCGGGTGCTCGCGAAAGGGAATATGTTTGGCCACCAGTTCCCGAACTTTTTCCTGCTCTTGCCCACCCAAGAGGATAATCGTCCGCGGACCCATAATCGGCCGGAGTATAAGCATCGTCTGGCCCCACTGCTCTTCAAACCAAAACTCGGCCAAGGTGTCCCACCGGTAAAAATGCCCGGCGCTTTCAATGCCCAAATTCGTAATCCGGTGTTCCACCTCTTCCGGCGGCACGGTGGAGAGGACATAAATGAGAAAAACGATCGACACCACGGCGGCTATCAGCAAAAATTCGCGGGCAAAAATGAGAATCACGATAAGGAGTACGACAATGGCACCGACATTGGTAAAATACTCACGATCGCGCTTTTTAAACAGCCGCGACGGTGAAACCCAGGCAAGATATACCTCTTTGCGCTCTTCTTTTTCTCCGGCAGGAATGTTGTCCATAACCTGAGTATATAACAAAGAAAAGTAAAGCGAAATCTCGTCCGCCGTAGTTCACTTTGGCGACCGAAGGCGGAGGGGACAGGACTCGAACCTGCAAGCCCTTGCGGGCGCCAGTTTTCAAGACTGGTGGAATACCATTATCCGACCCCTCCATTCAAGCTACACACTGTGATTATTGCGTATTTTAGGCGAAAAATCCAGCTCTCGCTTAATTCTCCGTAGAAAAAAAACGGGTCTGGCTGTATAATAAAAACGAAGTAAAGCAGTATACAGGCCTTATTAGTACGTACAACTCACGATTACTCGTTTATCTGGGAGGGTGACTCAAACGGCTAAGAGACAAGTTTGCTAAACTTGCAACGCGCAAGCGTTGAGTGGGTTCGACTCCCACACCCTCCGCCAGTTGGTAAAAGCGAAGTTTGGCTCGCCCTCTGCGAGGGCTCGCCAGCCGATTTTAGGCGCAAAATTGAAT
>JBBTTP010000015.1:0-3712 GCA_038064215.1 Patescibacteria group bacterium
TGCTTGGCGATATGGTGTTGCACGGCTTCGGGAAGAGTAAAGGATGGAAAAACCAATGTTGCATCACCGGAATGAACGCCTCCTTTTTCCACATGCTCTGACAAAGCAGAGACCAAAACCGTGCCGTTTTGCGCCACACCGTCCAAATCGCATTCCGTCGCTCCCTGCAAAAACTTGGTCATAACGACAGAGTACTTCTTGGCATTTTCACCCAAGGCGTGAAGGTACAATGACAACTGCTTTTCCGATTCAATCACGAGCATCGCCTTACCGGATAACACGAAGGAAGGCCGCAGAAGCACGGGAAATCCGATTTTTTTTGCCTGTTCAATAGCCTGTTTCATAACATTATTCCGGACCTCACTCCACGCGGGCTGTGCAATAAAAAGCGTATCCAAAAGCCTACCGAACCGGTATCGGTCTTCCGCACGGAGAATCGTATCAGCGTCAGAGCCTAAGAGCGGCACACCCTGCGCATGGAGCCTGGGGGCTAAATTGTTGGGAATCTGTCCGCCTACGGATACGATGAATGGAGCATGCTCCAGATCCCAAATATCCAAAACCCGCTCAAGGCTTAGTTCTTCAAAATATAAATAGTCGCTGTGGTCATAGTCTGTTGAAACGGTTTCCGGATTGCAGTTGATCATGATGCTTTTTACGTGGTTAGCCCGGAGTGCCGCCACCGTGTTTACCGAGCACCAGTCAAATTCTACCGATGTGCCAATCGCGTAGGGGCCTGCTCCCAGTACTGCAACTTTTTTTTCGCGCGTTGGCGTGTGATCTGAAATGGAAGCTGCGTAGGTCATATAAAAATAATTTGTGGCCGCAGGAAATTCTCCTGCCATGGTATCAATGCGTTTCACAACCGGCACAATATGATGAAGCTTCCGAATTGAACGGATATCCAGCTCCAATTTGCGCGACAGCAATCCAATCTGTGCATCAGAAAATCCCTGCCGTTTCGCATCTGCCAACAAATCGGTTGAAAGCGACACCGCCCGTTTCAGCGCCTCATAGGTGAGAACGATCCGCGCGAGCGAATAAATGTACCATTGGTCTATGCCCGTCAGACGGTAAATTTCCGCAACCGTTACCCCCTTCGCAAGTGCGGCGGCAACCACAAAAATCCGTTGAGAATCCGGCTGTTTTAAACGCTTCCGAAGCGTTGACACACTGTCTTTCAGTGTATCTGTGTCCATCACGCCATCATGCCCAAGTCCCAGCATCCGCACTGCTTTTTGGATGGCTTCTTTAAAGGTCCGCCCGATACTCATGACTTCACCGACGCTTTTCATTTCACTGCCAATCGTGGTGTCAACATTACGGTATTTCGCCAGATCCCACCGGGGCATTTTGACCACGACATAATCCAGAGCCGGCTCAAAAAACGCCGAGGTTTTTTTCGTCACGGCGTTGGGCAGATCCGGCAGTGTTTTGCCCAGCGCGAGTTTTGCCGCAATATACGCCAATGGGTAGCCGGTCGCTTTTGAAGCCAGCGCCGACGAGCGGGAAAGCCGCGCATTGACCTCTATAATGCGGTAATCCCCGGTCGCGGGATCGAGTGCATACTGGATATTACACTCGCCCACAATGCCAAGTTCACGTATTGTACGGATGGCAATATCCCGTAAGGAATAATATTCTGCATTCGTCAATGTCTGGGACGGCGCGATCACAATGGATTCTCCGGTATGAATGCCGACCGGATCAAGATTTTCCATATTGCACACCGTGATGCAGTTATCCGCAGCATCCCGCACTACTTCATATTCCACTTCTTTCCACCCGTACAGGCACTCTTCAATAATCACTTGGGGAGCTGTAGTCAACGCATTGACCAAAAGTTTTTGGAGTGCTGCGGGCGTCCTGGCGATGCCGCTGCCCGTGCCGCCCAGCGCAAACCCAGTGCGAAGCATGACTGGGTAGCCGAGTGACTGTGCAAACTCCAACCCGTCTTTAAGAGTATCGACGGTCTTGCCGTTTGCGGTCTGAAGACCAATGGCCGTCAATCGCTCCACAAACTTTTTCCGGTCTTCCGTATCAATGATTGCTTGTATCGGAGTTCCCAAAATTTCAACATGGTGCTTTTCTAACATTCCCTGCCGGTAGAGATCAATACCGCAATTAAGCGCCGTCTGTCCACCAAAGGAAAGAAAAATGCCATCCGGTTTTTCTTTCTCTATGACCTTTGCGACAAAGTACGCCGTCACCGGCAAAAAATATATTTCATCTGCCAGACCTTTTGACGTTTGGATCGTTGCAATATTGGGATTTACCAAAACAACGGTTTTGCCTTCTTCTTTGAGTGCTTTGATCGCTTGCGTTCCGGAATAGTCAAATTCTCCGGCCTCACCGATTTTTAAAGCTCCGGACCCCAAAAGAAGTATTTTTTTTATATTTTTCATTTATTACAAGGTCCAACCTTTAAAGGTCAGCCTCGACTGTTGTGTTTACAAGGTTGGACCTTTAAAGGTGTCTATAGTAATGTAAATATCCATTTCGTATCAAACGGGCCGGGATTTCCTTCCGGATGAAACTGCGTGCTCCGGATTTTGCGGTCCGGATTCTGCAACCCTTCATTTGTTTTGTCGTTTAGATTAATAAACCATTCCGTAAATCCGCGCGGTATGGTTTTACGGTCTACCGCGTATCCATGATTCTGACTCGTCACATAGGCTTTCCCCGTCAGTACATCCTGACACGGCTGGTTGAGCCCCCTGTGGCCATACGGAAGTTTATATGTATCTGCGCCGAGGGCGAGAGCGAGCAATTGGTGTCCCAGGCAAACACCAAGAAATGGTATATGTGCGTCAACAATTTTTTTGATATGGGAAATGGTGATCGTGCAGTCTTTAGGATCACCCGGACCGTTGGAACAGACGACGCCGTCAATCTCGTTAACGTATTTCGCAGGATTTGCATCCCAGGGAATCCGCTTAACGGTATATCCGATAGTGAGAAGCTCCCGCAGAATTCCATGCTTTACGCCGCAGTCAATCAGGAGCAATCTTCTACCATTCGGTTTTTTTGGCGTGTAATCAATCACTTTTGGCAAACTGACTTTGGCGACCAAGTCATTCACTGCTTCCCCGTCCCAATAAAACTTCTTTTTTGACGAAATAACGCCCCGCAACACTCCGTGATCGCGTATTTTTTGCGTTAATGCTCTCGTGTCCACATGCGCAATGCCGGGAACATGCTGACTCGCCAACCACGCGGAGAATGTTTCCTTCATCTGATAATGAGAGGGTGTTTCTACGTCGGAAGAAACGACCACGCCTTTAGCCCAGATGCGTTCGGATTCAAAATTGGCCATAAGGTGAGGGGCCTGAAAAATAGGAGCAGGTACGCCGTAGTTGCCAACCAGTGGATACGTAAAAACCAAAATTTGGCCGGCGAACGAGGGGTCGGTCAGACTCTCCGGATAGCCCGTCATGGCCGTGGTAAACACCACTTCGCCGCATCGATTTTCACGAGATCCAAACCGCTCCCCCTCTATTATTTCGCCGTCTTCAAGGCAAAGATACGCTTTTTCCATAAAAAAAGAGCCCGAAGGCTCTCAATGTATACGCGGCCGGTCAATAATTTGCGTCCAGGTTGTCATCTGTGGCTCCTGGGTATGTAGTCTACCAATCTGACACGAACCTGTCAACCTGCTCGTATTGTTCCATGACATTTGCGACATCAGGTAAACTGATGTCATGAAACCCAA
>JBBTTP010000016.1:0-17774 GCA_038064215.1 Patescibacteria group bacterium
TCCTCCCCCAAGGTCATACACCGCAATCGTGTGGGCGTTTTTCTTGTCCAACCCGTACGCAAGCGCCGCAGCCGTCGGCTCGTTGAGAATGCGAAGCACTTCAAGTCCTGCAATTTCTCCTGCCTGTTTGGTAGCCTGCCGCTGGCTGTCGTCAAAATACGCCGGCACCGTGATCACAGCCTGTTTAACCGGTTCACCCAGATAATGTTCCGCATCTGCTTTGATTTTTGCGAGCACCTTGGCGGAAATTTCCTGCGGGGTAAACTGCCGGCCCTCCACTTCAACGACTGCCATGTCGTTTTTGCCGGATTTTATCGTGTACGGCAGCCACTTTATATCCAGTGCCACGCTTTTGTCGCTAAATTTTCGTCCCATAAGCCGCTTGACGGAAAATACGGTGGACTTAGGATTCAGTACCATCTGGCGCTTGGCCACGTCTCCTACAATATTTTTAATGGGATCTACCACAGACGGGATCACATTGCGGCCTTCTACAGAATGGATCACCTTGGGCGCTCCCCCTTCCATCACCGCCACACAAGAATTCGTAGTTCCCAAATCAATGCCGATAATTTTTGCCATACTATCCTCCTTTTTTTAATTACTTTGTTTTTTACCAACTTTTACTTGCGCTACGCGCAATACTTTTCCGTGCAGTCGGTAACCGGGCAATAATTCCTCCATAACTTCATTGTCATTCCCTGCAATTACCTCTATGCATTCCATTTCATGCGGATTAAATGGCTGGCCGACGGTCTGTATTTTTTCAACACCAAATTCAGACAACAATGCATCCAGTTCTTTCAGCGCTAACCCCAATCCGGGATCAGACAAGTGCTGCTGCGCTTTTGCCACCGTATCTGCCGCCGGCAGCAGGCGCTCAAGAAAAATCCGGACCGCAAATTTCCTGGTTTCCTCTTTTTCTGCGTGCGTCCGCTTCTCAAGATTTTGATAATCCGCCAGCGCCCGCAGATACTTATTTTTCCAGTCCTCTCCCTGCTTCGGGAACGCTATCAATTCTTCGTCAGTTTTCTTTTTCATCGCTATTACCAATTGCTTGCAAATTCATCTATAAGTCCGCCCACATAACGCACGACCGGAACAATAGACGAATAGTTAAGCCGCGATGGTCCTACGATGCCGATCGCTCCGGACACATGAGGGCTGGTAAATTTTGTATAGACAAACCCGCACTCAGGCAGGTGCCCGCGGGTACCAAGCTCTTCTCCCAAAAGTACGGCAAACGGGTCCACCTGGTGTTCCAATAAATTCCACCAATAATCAAATTCGTCCAGAGTCGAGAAAAGATCATGCGTCAGCTCGTAATCATAAAACTCCGGCATCTCCAGGATGTTGGCAGCTCCTGCATAGTACAGATCGCCGTCTTTGGTAGCCGTGAGAGCAAGCGTCTTGGTTTTTTCAGCAAGCGCTTTGGTTGCTTCACGCAAAAGCTTGTCCACTTCCTGCCGGTAATCCCAAATTTTTTCCTTCACCGCTACCTCATCAGCCACGGACATATCTTTGGTCTTCATGAGTGTATCGACGTAGTATTTGAGGGCATCCGGGGTGGGTGCCCGACCGCCGGAAGTGTGCGGCTGATTCAGGAGCTTCATGTTCGTAAGCCGCACCATTTCGTTTCTGATCGTGGCCGGGGAAATGCCGAGATTGTATTTTTTATCAAGCGTTTCCGATCCGACCGGCTCTGCCGTGGCAATATATTCTTCGATAATGGCCTTGAGGATCTGAATCTGCCGCTCGCTAAGGTTTGGTATTTGATTCATAGTATAAATTAAGATTAGCACTACTATACCTAGAGTGCTAATCCGTGTCAAGAGGGAAAATTTATAATATGACCCTTGATCCCATCACAGAAACTCTCCATAATGAAAGAGCGATGAGAAAAATCGTCGGTATTGTGTTAGGAATCATTCTAGTTGCTGCCGTACCTCTCACGGTATTGCTCGTCGGCCAACGCCAGGAACTGCGCAAAAAGGCAGCGCCAGCTACCACTCTCTCGCTTGTCCCTTCCATGGTAACTAAAAAAGTCGGCGATATATTTACGCTGGAAGCGCAGATGGATACCGGAGAGAATCGGGTAGTAGCAGTCGAAATTCACGTAGTGTATGACCCAACGGTGCTGGAAGCCCAAACCATTACCAATGGTCCATTATTTCCTAATGTCTTGGCATCCGGAGTAGTAGAACGCGGCACAGCATCTATATCCGTCGGCGCTGCTACAACAACGAATCCAGTTGTAGGAACCGGTACGGCAGCAACGATCCGGTTTAAAGCACTGGCACAAACCGATGCGCCGGTTTCCATCCGCTTTGCTGCCAACACGTTTGCCGGATCGCTCGGTGAAGGGACGACGAATGTCCTGGTTGGCACGCAGCCGGCTACTGTCACAATAACCACTGATGCCACAGCAACAACACAAACGTCAACAACCCAATCTGCCACAATAACCCCCACACTCACCCCTACCCTTGCCGCATCCGGTAGTGCATCCGCCACGACGTCTGCAATCCAGGTTCTGACTCCTGCAAAAAATACCAGCGTGGTACAAACCAAACCAACGATTAACGGCAAGGCGCCCCCCGGCTCTACAGTCACAATTACCGTGTATTCAACGCCGCAAACAACGACCGTCATCGCCGATGCCAATGGCAACTGGTCCTATACGCCGCAAAGCGCACTGGATACCGGGCCGCACAATGTAGTCGCATCAACCGTCGACCCAATAACCGGAAAAACAGTTACTTCATCATCAAACTTTATTGTCGCAAGTGGTGCTCAAAGCGCCACACAAAGCGCCATACCGGTATCCGGCAGTGTCACCCCGACCCTCATATTACTATTCATTGGCGTTCTTTTCCTGACAACAGGTATCGTGGTCCCTATATTTTTGCGTTAACGTATGACATTCTTTTTATCAAAAAACGTTTCCGCCAAAACGACGTCAGTCATCAGCCTTATTGCACTTCTCATCTTTCTGCCGCTCCTACTTTTGGCGGCGTATCAGACGGTCACGCTCATTTCCCGCGCCGTGGGATCCCCTGCGAGTGTTGTCGTTGACGCAAAAATGCCGCTGGGACCCGTGACCACAGACTTTTATCACGCATTTTCTCAGGGCGGCGAGGAGTCCACGGACATGCTTGCGCCGATTCTGGCAGAAACCAAAGCGCTCAAGCCCAAGGTCATTAGACTAGATCACCTCTATGATCATTACGACGTGGTTGGCGGAGGGAGCGGCAACCTTTCATTTTCCTGGGATAAACTCGATGCCGCGGTCAATACCATCCTAGCAACCGGCGCCAAACCGCTTCTTGCGCTTTCCTTTATGCCAAAAAATATCGCCCGTGACGGGTCCATCATTAATCCGCCCAATAATTGGGACGATTGGGCAGTAGTCGTTCAGAAAACCATAGAACACTACAGCGGCAGGGGCGGCAAAAATTTGTCCGGCGTGTACTATGAAGTCTGGAATGAACCGGACCTGGCGCAGTTCGGATCGTGGAAATTATCCGGCGATAAAAACTACCTCACGCTCTACCGCTATGCTGCCATCGGCGCCGGCAACGCCCGCGGCGTCAACACATTTTATCTGGGTGGGCCGGCAACTACCGGATTATATAAAAATTGGATCATTGCCCTCGTCAAAAGCGGAAGCCGCTTGGATTTCCTCTCCTGGCATTCCTACCTTTCCGACCCAAAACGCTATAACCAAGACCAACGGAATATTATCTCCTGGCTTTTGCCGTATCCAACGTACACACTCATCCCCAAACTCATCACAGAATTTGGTTTTACCGGAGATAAAAGCACGCTGTATAGTTCCATGTATGCCGCAGCCCACACCGCCGCAGTCGTCCGTCAGCTTATTCAGGGTCAGCCGGCATATCTTTTTTCATTTCAGCCCAAAGACGGTCCCGACCAAAGGGAGGGAGACGGATGGGGTTTAGTAACGCATGAAAACAATGGCAAGAAACTTAAACCACGATACTATGTCTATAATTTCTTAGATGCCATGAAAGGCACGATGCTGGAGCTCACCGGCGAGGGCAGTTGGGTCACCGGCTTTGCCAGCACACAAAATAATACAATTCGAATCATGCTCGTCAATTTTGATGCCAACGGCACCCACACGGAAAATGTGCCCATCACGATCAATAATCTGGAACCGGGAAACTACACCTGGCGGGAACGGTTTCTTTTAGGACGGGATACGACGCTTACCGAAACCGTTTCGGAAACATCGCTTACCAAAGAACTCTTCATGCCCAGCCAGAGTGTAGCCATCCTTGAAGTTACCAAGCAATAATATTAGCTTCGCAAGGCCTGGCCTTGCGAAGCTAACTATCGATCCCAGCGCTACCAACTATTGATGTTGCCAACTCCTCAATTGCCTCACCTTCCACAAATGACTGATAAGACACTTGCTTCTTTTTACCAAAGTGCGTCAAAATTTGTTCTGGCTTCACCCATGAAGTTTCCCGAAGTAATAGATATTCGTGATAAGAACTGTATGTCCAGCTTCGCAAGGCCTGGCCTTGCGAAGCTGATTTCCTGCACAATGAAAGAGGATTTCGATGAATATAGCGCGTGAGGTAAAGTAATTGTTCGTCAGTAACCACGCGCACTGCTTTATATACACCCTGAAATAACGGCCCTATCCGCTTATATTTTTTATTGATATACATGGTATATCGCGTCCCTAATGAATTAAGAAACTGATCAATCATATTTGCATCACTTTGATAAACAAGAAAATGAAAATGATTTAGCATGAGACAATACGCAAGAAGATCAAGTTTTTCAAAAAAATTATTCAGTCGAAGAAGCTTGATAGAGATATCTTTCTCTCGCCATGAAGCGGTGGGGTTAGCTAAAACAGATCGCAATCCTTCTTCATCTTTTGGCTCCAAATACGTTTTGAGATAGGAAAGAAACACCGCATAATCCTGATCATCACGAAAGATTGGTTGTTTATCTACGCCGCGATTATACAAATGATACCAAGCATTCATCGCGTATTCTTTGATCCGATTTTTCGCTGGCATACTTTAACTATAGCATAGTTTTAGCTTCGCAAGGCCAGGCCTTGCGAAGCTAAAACTGAGGATTTATGCAAAAGAAAAGCAATGAACAGAGGAACAATGGGTAAAATCAGCAACCATGATCGGGCCAACGTAATTTCATTACCAAACAAAAGAATACCGTATAAATCGATATAGCTTACCATACGCAAAACAGCCAAAACGACATCCCGTTCAAGAAGAAAATGATATTTATCCTGCCACGTTCCCGGTGCATGATCCAACGCTTCATAAAAAGTAGTTGACATCCTAGTCTGCAATAGCGGCACAGTCAATGCAGAAAGTATAAGAAAAAGTACTACACCGGACCAATTTTGAAACAAAGCAAATAAAATAAGAGATAATCCCAACCCAACCGCACCAATCCAATAACTCCAACCAAAACGGGTAAGGAGACGAATAGCTCCCAAACTTGAAATCATACCAATAACAGAAGCAACGGCTAATGTAACACCAAGCTTGGCTTCTTCATGAATAATGGTGTATAGAAGAACGCCAATGACTGTATTGGAAGCAACATCATAGAGTCCATTCACCCCCTGTTGACCAAGCACCAGTTTCCACTCCCGACTCCGCTTGTGTTCAAGCAGGTGACGATACCGAAATGCCGGCAGTTCGTGCGTGGGCAATTTCCCTATCAATAGTGTTATACCCGCAATAATAATAGAAACCAAAAGAAATAACGTCCCGTAACCGCCCATTACTCCTAGTGCACTGGCTCCTGCAAAAGCAATAATAAGGCCACCCACTGCCGGGCCGACTGCTT
This sequence comes from Patescibacteria group bacterium, assembly GCA_038064215.1. GTDB lineage: Bacteria > Patescibacteriota > Microgenomatia > UBA10105 > UBA927 > JACREN01. Next base: position 5,863 of record JBBTTP010000016.1, read on the forward strand.
GCGCGAGATTCACGAGTGCCAGCGCCCATCCGAAGTATTCCACGCGTCTACCCGAATGACTGAGAATATATTGATTCAAATTAAATCCTGCCCAATACTATCCGCCGGTAAAACCGTCAAGAATTGCCAGCGGGATAATGTAATGAACGCTTTCCTGCCGCAATAAAAAAAGAAGAAAATAATAAAAGGCACCTGAAAAAAGCGCTACTTTCATGTGCAAACCCGAAGAAAATTTTCGAAGCGTCCATCCCGCTGCACCCATAAAAAATGCCATCGATGCAAACGAAATGGCGCGATAGAGAACTGTCGTTTTTAAATCGCTGTTAGCAAAGAAAAAAACCGTGACAAAAATACTCGCCAATGAATAGGCTAAAATATCTAGCCCTTGAATAATCAGGAGTTTCCGCTCGTCTTGAGATAATGATTTCATATCACACAGTTATTTAGCTTCGCAAGGCCAGGCCTTGCGAAGCTAAATCTAGCTCAACTTGTCCTGAACCCCGCCATTGACCACTTCGGAGGCAGGAGTGAGAAGCACAGCACCACTTCTTCTGACTTTTTTCAGAAGCCGGATGAACGAATGCACTTCTCCGACCCCCAATACCCATGCAATAAAAAAGTACGTCGATAACCCCAAAAATCCGGTGCTGCCGGTCAGAAGCAGCAGTCCAAATGTACGTGTCGTGTCAAATACCAACTGATCCAACAGCTTGAGTGGAATATAAATAATGACCCCGGCAACAAGTGCCGCAACGAACATCTGAAGCGGCGGCAAAAGCAGTTCTTTGCGGGAAAACGCATGCAGCCGCTTATCTAAAAGCACCAGAAGCAAACCCGCATTCACAAAACTGGCAATCGACGTGGATAAGCCCAATGACCACACCGGCAGTTTGTAAAGTTGTATAAACACGATACTTAAAACGGTATTGATAATGATAGCGATAATCCCGATCACGACCGGCGTTTTTGTATCGTACAGTGCATAAAATCCCCGCGCCAATACATGGATCAATGACTGAGCAAACAAGGAAATACTAAATGCAGACAGCGTCATACCGGTGGCTACGGTAGCTGCCCAGTCAAACCGTGACGCGCCGAACACCAATCGGACGATAGGAATACGAAGTACGATAAATAAAACAGACACCGGAAGCACAAAAAAAAGAATCTGGTGCATAGCAGAAAGAATAGATTTTTTAAACGATTCCGTGTCTTCTTTCACGGAAGCAAGCGACAGCATGGGAAGCGCTGCTTGTGCAATGGTTATACCAAACAGCCCGACGGGCAATTGCTGCAGGTGCTGAGCGAAATTAAAAATAGTCACCATCCGCGCGCCGAGGAGCGTCGCCAAGATAAGATCAACCGTCGTGTCAATCTGCGATACCGCTAACCCCAAAGTCCGGGGGCCTATGAGCGCCGCCACTTCCTGCACTCCTTTTTGATGAAGATCAGCTATCATCCGATGCCGGTAGCCAACGGCGACAATGAGAGGAATCTGAATAGCAAGAAACAGTACCGCACCGATCCCCACGCCGACCACCGGCGCATAGAGACCCATCGCGGGCGTCAACAACAAAATGCCTGCAATGATGCCGACGTTATAAACAACGGGAGCCAGTGCCGGCACCAAAAAAAGATTGTAGGACTGCAGGATACCGGTAAAAAAATTGCCGACCAGAAGCGGCACAACCTGGGATACCATCATAATGCGGGTAAACATAATCATCTGATCAATTTGCTGGACGGAAAACCCCGGAGCCAAAAATTGCGATATCTCGCCCGTCCACACAAATAACGGCACCATGAGCACCAAAAGAATAACCAAACATACATTGATAAGCGTCGCCGCCATGCGATACGCATCATTTTCCTGATTTTTTGCAATGTACTTCGTAAAAACCGGGATAAACGCACTCGTAAACGCGCCCATCACCAGAAGTTCAAAGAGAAGATTTGGGAGCCGGAACGCTGCAAAGTAGACGCCAAGATCATCGGGCGAAAACCTGGCAGAAAGCATCCGATCCCGTACGAGTCCCAAAACGCGGGACGCCAATACCATGCTCATGAGGATAAACGCGGCAGAACCTATGGAGTGCTGTTTCTTCTGAAAAACCGCCCAAAAACCTTTCATGTCATCCCATTATATACCCATCGCCGCAGTTTTATGGTATACTTCCATCTATGCCTATCACGAAACAAGCTGAAAAGAAACTTCGCCACGATCGGAAAACAACCAAACAGAATGCGGCAGTTCGCACAAAACTCCGGACGCTTATCAAAACCACGCGGAAAACACCGACGGCTAAAACGCTCTCGACGGTCTTTGGCGCGCTGGACAAAGCAGCCAAAAAAAATATTATCCACAAAAATAAAGCTGCCCGTCTGAAATCCCGCCTCGCACGGCTCCTCAAGAAAAAATAGTGCTATACTGGTATCATGCCTGCCGACTTTGTCCGCATTGACCTTCTGGATAAAAATGATCTAAGCCGAAGCCCCTACGGCCGCATCATCACGTGGGCCATCACGTACGGCCGATACATCATGATCGGCACGGAAATCGTCGTACTGCTCGCGTTTATCTCGCGCTTCACGTTAGACCGGCGCCTCACCGACCTCAGAGAAGAAATTGCCCAAAAACAGGCCATCCTTACTGCCAATGCATCGTTTGAAAATGAAGTGCGAAGTCTCCAAAATCAATTGGCCAAAACGAAGGCACTCCTCACTGATCAAGCGAAACCGCTCGACATACTGACCGCCCTCACGGCTACCGTCCCCAGCGGCATCTCATTTGCGTCCTATGACTTCGGTGATAATAAATTAAGCATTGCCGCATTCGCGCGTGACACGCAGGCGTTTTCTCAATTCCTCTCCAACCTTCAGGCAAACAAATATCTCGCATCGATCGAGGTCGGTGACGTTTCCCGCGACCAACTCCGGGGTATACAGTTTAAATTCACAGCCAAAACAGCAGGGACCAAAACCAAATGAAAACTGAATACAAGCGCTATTACCAGCGGCTGGAGGAATTTACGGCAAAACCGGATAACCGTATCTATAGCACGACCATCTTTTCATTTTTGGCCATATCGCTGTTTGGCTGGTATGCCATACGCCCCACCGTGCAGACAATTTTATATTTACAGCGGGAAATCAAAGACAACCAGGAAGTCAGTAAAAAAATGGAGGAAAAGATTTCTGCACTGGTTGTTGCACAGGCAGCATACCAGCAGGTACAATCGCAAATTCCGCTTGCCTTCCAGGCCTTACCGCAATCGCCGGACGTCTTATCGCTCGTTGCCCAGATTCGCAACCTCGCCGCCGTTACCAACGCATCCCTCTCTGCTGTCCAAATCCCGACGGTGCCGCTTCTGGGACGTGATGCATCACAGTCTGCTGTCCCGCAGACAACCAAGCTCCCCAACGCACCCAAAAGTTCGGTCGGCGTCGGCGATTATCCGGCCACGGTCACCGTTACCGGCCCATTCGCCGCCATCAGTGAATTTCTCAAAGGCATGATTGCCATGCGCCGCATCACTACGATAGAAACCATGTCTCTGGCTCCTTCCAAAGAAGAAAAATCGACGCTGGGAAGTACGCAACTCCAATTGATACTCAAAGTAAAAACGTACTATCTTTTGCCGTAACGTCTATGAAAAAAAACACAGATCGGGATGTGCTGCTTGTATCACTCTTTACGTTCCTGACGGTCGTATTGTGGATTTTTTTTGAGCTGGTAAAAACGGTCAAGACGACTACCGTATCGTCCAATGTTACCCAGCTGATTACCCCATTCACGCCAACAATTGACACTGATATACTAAAAAGTATTGGCCAACGCCAGTCGTATTGATATGCGGTTTCCGACAAAAATACCCACGCTTCTTGGTCTCCTACTTTTGATTGTTCTTGTGGGCGGCATCAGCATCGCATCTGAACGGTTTTTCCGTACTGCCACCACGGCATCAGGATCCATTCAACCGAAAAATAGTACCATCACCAATGCCACCGATACGTCACTGACCGTCGTCTGGACTACCGAATCACCGGCCACCGGCGTGGTGGAACTGACGGGGCCTGACGGGAAAAAGCAGGTGTTTTTTGATAATAAAAAATATCTGGCCCACAGCATCACCGGACGGAACCTTTCCCCGGATACGTCATACGCCGTCACAATCCTTTCCAACGGAAAAACATTTCAGGACGCCGCCGGCCCGCTTGGCAGGACTGCTCCGACATTGCCGCTTCCCACGAGTGGCCTGGGACCAGCCTACGGCACGGTCTTTACCGCAAATAATCAACCGGCAGAAGGCGCGCTCGTGCTTCTTACCGTGGAAGGAAGCCAGACGCTTTCCACGCTCGTGACGCCATCCGGATCTTGGATGATCCCGCTCAATCTTCTCCGCACCAGCGATTTGACCCGCTACATTACGACCGCCACCCGGATGACCGAACAGCTTACCGTCACGTTTGACGGACAGGCCTCCACCGCTATCACCGATACGCTCAATGATTCACCGGTGCCCATGATGATTCTGGGGAAAAGCTATGACTTCAGAAAACAGCAGGCAAAAAATGCGGACGGAGCCCCGATTGCCCAGGAATTCCCGGCAGTCTTAGGCGACCAAACGGCAGCAAATCCCACATCATTTTCCGTTACTCTTGCTGTACCGCTAGAAAACAGTTCGCTTACCACCACACTTCCGTTAATCCAGGGCACGGGGGTCCCGGGAAAGTCTGTTGCCATAACGCTGGGGATAAGTAATCCGGTAAGCGGGTTAACGACGATCGGCACGGACGGCATGTGGCGCTACACCCCCGAATCTCCGCTTGCACCAGGCAAACAAAGCGTCACTATCACCACGCAAAACGCGAACAACCAACCCGTTGCCGTCACCCATATATTTGAAATTCTCAAAAGCGGCACGCAGGTCCTGGGTACTGCCACGCCGTCTGGCGAGTTGACACCGGCATTCCAGCCAACTCCCACATCTACTGCGGCGGGCAAGCCGGTACCCGTAAGCGGATCCATACTACCAACGATACTAATTATTTTTTTTGGCGCGTTATTACTGACCGGCGGAGCTGTTGCATTGACGTGGTAACACAGATCATGCAATACTGAAAAAAGATATGCCCGATGACATTTTGGATGCCGCACAAAAGCAGATAAACGATGCCGCGCAACTGCTGACCCCTCCGCCGTCAGTAGACGCGTTGCCGCCTCCACCCGAAAAACCACCGGAAGTCCCCCCGCCACCGACTCCAACACCACCCGTCACGCCGACAGACGCACCGACTCCGACGGAATCCGCACTTGTCGATACGATCATCCATGAATCTGAATCGGCCAAAACGGTGGGTTCCGGCCGATTGCCCGATCCGATTACACCGCCACCGGAACCTGCTACTCCACCAGTCGTCCCGCCTCCACCCAAAAAGAAAAGCGCTGGCAAGGGCTTCGTCACTGCAATCCTTTTTCTCCTGCTTTTAACGGTTCCTATCGCCGTTTATTACATCTCTCAAACCAAACAGCTGGCCGATATCAGAAATAGAGCAGCACTTGTCTGCGGCGGTTACCCTCCAGTCACCTGTTCCAATGGATCTCAAGCATGCAAACTCTCTCAATGCCCACCGCCCAGTTCGTGCGGTCCGGCTGGAAAATCGTGTAACGACGTAAGTAACTGCGGCACGGGTTGCTCTACTCAAAATTGGGTCTGTGTCGGTGTCTCTGGACAAAAAACGTGCCAGCAACATGGACCGGAAGATCAATGTCCGGGTGGCGGCGCATGTACCAAAGTGAACGCCTATCGTTGTGATGGTTTAGACTCCGGAGGTCAGTGCCATCAAAATCTGCGTACTGACGTCGGCGATTTTGCAGCAGGCAGAACGCACGCAGCAGGATGCGGACAAGTTGATCAGGTGTGCAGAGGCGGATCGCGAGACAATCTGGGCTGCGGCAGTTTTGAAATTGTTAACTCTACCTGTGGCACGACGACCACGACACCTCCGACTCCACCTCCAGGCGGTACACCGCAACCAACGCCGCAACCTACAACGCCGCCTCCTGGCCCAACTGTTACGCCAACACCGGTAGTTCTGCAATGTACGCGCATCCGCGTGTATAAAAATAATGCGCAAGTAGACCCAACGACACTTCTTCCCGGCGATGCGGTGGTATTGGCAGTAGCAGGATCCAATGCGACAAAAGGGAGAATCCGAGTGAATGGCAGCGTGTGGACGGAATCAACAACACTGAATAGCAGCAGTGAGTATACGGCTCCTTTCACTGTTCCGACCGGCATAACCAGTTTTACCGTCGAAGCGGAAGTATTTAACAATGGTGTATGGCAGTAAATTTATGAATGCTTTGAAAAAATATTGGCACCTGATGTTCATAAGTCTCTTGACGATTGGCTTGGCAGTCATGGTATTTCTCACCAGTGGAAAATTAACGACCACCAAACCCGTGGCACCGACCGTCCCCCAAGTCACACCGAAAGCAGCAGCCCCTGCCTGCACGCTGGCTTTTGCCATTGCCACACCCACACCAACTCCCACCTCGACACCCGGGCCTACAGCAACGCCAACCCCAACGCCCACACCCGGGCCAACCGCCACGCCGACTCCCACGCCCACGCCGCAACAGGGAGGTCCGACCTCCACTCCACAACCTGCAAAAGCAAGCTGCAACAACAACTGCAACGCAACCAGTGACTGTGCGTCAGGGTTAACGTGTACCGGCAACGTCTGCCGCAACCCATCCTGCACCACGAAAACAAACTGCGTCTGCGATGTGGCGGCCGGCCCCACACCAACACCCACGACGCCTCCTGTACCGAAAGTTCCGGTGGCAGGCAGCGGTCCCACGGTACTGGGCATCTCTGTAATCGGCGGCGGCTTACTGCTTCTGCTCCTGGGATTAGCACTGTAAAGGATTACAGCTGAGCTTTGATAAACTGCTGGATTGAGGAACCATCTTCTTTCGGCACCAGCACATATTTGCCGTCATATTGCCACGACGGCGGAGTTATAAGAAAGTCTTCAAAAGAAATTTTCTTTATACTGCCACCCGGTACTTGTACCGTGAGCTTTCCGACCGTTGCCAATTCACTTATGTTAAGATCCGTATCTGTTGCATCATCAAGCGCTCTCACAAGTACCGGTAAACGCGGAGACAGCCATACGCGCGGATCTGTGAGTTTTGCTTTCAGTGCCACCAGTACATCCTGCTGCCGTTTACTTCTGGCAAAATCGCTTCCCTCGTTTCCTTCCGCATGACGGCTCCGGACATACTGGAGCGCCCGGTTGCCATTCATCAACTGTTCTCCTTTTTCAAAATGAATTGCTTCATACCGGCAGGCAAGCGTCGGGTCGCCCCCGCACAGATCATTTTCCCGTCCGGCTACGGGAAATTCCGAATCCGTAAACGCAGTGGTCACGTTCACATAGACTCCACCAACAAGATCAATAATTTTTTGGAACCCCGAAAAATCGACCAGAAATGCATAGTGAATAGGCATTCCGATCACGTCTTCCACGGTTGATTTTGCAAGCACAAACCCGCCATAATGATATGCGCTGTTGATTTTATCCCGCAGCGTATCGGACCACAAATCTCTGGGGAGTGAAATCATTGCCATGGTATGTTGTAAAGGAAGGATGGAAAGCACGATCATTGTGTCTGTTAAATCCGACCCCTCGTGTGTGCCGCCGCCGATGCCCAAAAGCAGGATATTCGTGAGGCCTTCTAATTCCCGCAACTGCGTACCGCCATTAAACAATAATTTTACTACCGTCACTGGCGTCAGGCCCGTGACCCGCATAAACGCCTGGCCCAATACAATTACCTTAGCCACTGCAACCAACACGATAAAAACAACAATCAACACAATCACCTTTGACTTCATAAAGTTTGCAAGGCCTGGCCTTGCGAGGCTAAAATTAACGCAGCAAATATTCCGGCATCCAGACTCGCACCCCCAGGCAACACGCCGTCAATTGCCGGCTGCGCCAGAAACGAAGCCACATTGTCCGGTGTCACCGATCCTCCGTAGATTACCGAACGAATCTGAGTTTTTGCTTTGACTCCCGCAATCACTGCGTTTGCATGCTCCGGTGTTTCAGCTTTTCCCGTTCCGATCGCCCATACCGGCTCGTACGCCACCGCATCGACACCATCGGGAATCACCGTGTTCTCATCGGAAACGCAGTAAATTATGTTAAGTCCCGCAGTTTTTGCTTGTGCAACTTTCTGCGCAAGCACTTCATCTGTTTCACCAAAATACTTCCTGCGCTCTGAATGTCCAATGATGACCCAATCCGCAAATTCTTTGACTTGCCGGGCGCTTACCGCTCCGGTATATGCGCCATCGCCAAATGGCGACACATCCTGCGCCCCGAGAACAATGGGCAAGTTAAGCTGTTTGATCTGATCATGAAGAAAATTAAGCAGGGTATACGGCACACACAGCACAATGGCCAAGTCTTTCCATTTGGCATTTGGCATTTGGCATTTGGCATTGAATTGACGAAGCCAATCGTGTGCTTCGGCAATTCCCTTATTGCTCTTCCAATTTCCCACAATGAAAAGAGATTTCATATTTTTTCGTCATTCCCGCGAAAGCGGGAATCCAGTACTATTATATTCCATGGACTCTTCTCTCCTCAATGACCTGAACGCTGCACAGCAAAAAGCAGTGTCCCAGACCGACGGTCCGGTATTGATTTTGGCAGGCGCCGGAAGCGGAAAAACGCGGGTCCTTACGTACCGCGTCGCATATCTTATACAAGAAAAACACATTCCCCCTGACCAGATCCTCATGGTCACCTTTACCAACAAAGCCGCGGGCGAGATGAAAGAACGGATTGCAAAACTTTTGTCTTCTCCCCAATCGCCCTCATCTCCCCTATCTCCCCGAGAATTTCCTTTCGCCGGCACGTTTCACTCTCTCTCTGCCAAAATATTGCGCCGGGACGGGAAACACATCGGTATCCCGGTCGGTTTTTTGATTTATGACGAACAGGATCAGCAGGATGCAATCAAAGACATCATGAAACGACTCGATATTTCGACGAAAAACTTTAACCCGAACAGCATCCTCCATACCATTTCCGAAGCAAAAAATGAGCTTCTGTCAGCAACTGTTTATCCTCAGTACGCGCGCGGCTACTTTCAGGAAACCGTTGCCCGCGTGTATATGGAATACCAAAAAATGTTAAAAGAAAACGAAGCGCTCGATTTTGACGATCTCCTCATGCAAACCGTGCGGCTGTTTGATACACATCCCGATATCCTGGGCAGGTATCAGGAACAATACCACTACGTTCTGGTTGACGAATATCAAGATACCAACAAAGCCCAGTACACGCTCGCCAAGCAATTAGCCGGCCGGTGGCACAACATCTGCGTGGTAGGAGACGCTTCACAAAGCATTTATCGCTGGCGGGGCGCGGACTTTCGCAACATCGTCAATTTTTCCAACGATTTTCCGGGCGTTCACGTCTTTCATTTGGAACAAAATTACCGATCCACGCAAACAATCCTGGACGCGGCATTTGGCGTCATCTCCAAAAACAACTCCCACCCAATCCTTAAATTATGGACAGAGAACCAAAAAGGCGAACAGGTTACGCTGTACGAAGCGCGCAATGAACACGATGAAGCGCTCTTTTTAGTCCAAACTATCCTCCAATCCGGCCGGCCGTTTACGGATTTTGCCGTGTTATATAGAACAAATGCCCAGTCGCGCGTTTTGGAAGAGGCGTTTCTCCGGGCCGGTATCCCGTATACACTGGTGGGCGGCACGCGCTTTTATGAACGAAAAGAAATTAAAGATGTGCTTGCCTATCTGCGGCTCCTGGCTAACCCCAAAGACACCGTATCGTATAAACGCATAGAAAAACTAGGCAAAGGCAGACTGGAAAAATTTTTGGATTATGCGGAAAAGATTAAAACCGATACCAAACTTGTCGCGCTGACAACATTAGAACTCTTGGACGGCGTCATCGATGCTACGCAATATACCGATATGTATAACGCCAACGTGGAGGAAGAAGCGGTCCGGCTGGAAAACATCAAGGAACTACGATCAGTTGCCACGGAATTTCCCGTACTGCAGGAATTCTTAGAAACCGTCGCACTCATAGAAACCCAGGATAATAAATCTGCTAAACTTCAAACGCAACGGTATAGCAGCGGAACCGTGACGTTTATGACCCTGCACTCGGCCAAAGGGTTGGAATTTCCGGTGGTTGCCATCATCGGCATGGAAGAAGGACTGTTCCCTCACAGCCGGTCGCTTTTGGACCGAGAAGAATTAGAAGAAGAACGCCGACTCTGCTACGTCGGCATTACGCGCGCAAAAGAAAAACTATACCTGACGTACGCCAACCGCCGGCTCTTTTTCGGCACCCGGACACAAAATATGATCTCGCGCTTTATTGCAGACATTCCACAACACGCAATCAAACTGAATGTTTCCCTCAATGTAGACAGTGGATTTGACACGGACAACTTCTTACTTTAGGGGAAACAATCGAAGGGCCACAACGACCAAAGTCCCGATAACCACCAAAAGCGAAAGAACAATTTCTATCTCTAAAAAAACTCGCGCAAGACCTTTCACATGGCCAAAATGCAGTATTGAAGGAAGTAACCGGCTGTCAATCGGGAGCCAGAAAATCGGTTTGCTTTTCATGGTTACTTCTATTGTAACACACTGATAAAAGAGGGATAATAGCGCATATGAAAATGTCCCATCCGTTGCAATCCGAATCCTGGGGCTCATTCCGCCAGGCGATGGGAATAGACGTCGTCCGCCTCAATGAATGGCAGCTCACCTTCCATAAAATTCCTTTTACGCCCTTCACCATCGGCTATTTTCCCAAGGGTCCGATGCCAACAAAGGAAATGCTCGCCGCACTAGACACCCTTGGAAAACAAAAACGCGCCATCTTCATCCAACTCGAACCTAATGTTACTTGTCATTGCGAGGAGCGAAGCGACGCGGCAATCTCTCAAAAACAACCTGATGAGATTGCTTCGCTGATCGCTCGCAATGACAAATTATTACGCCCTTCCCACCACCCCTTATTTACCAAATATACCTTCGTATTAGACCTTACCAAATCAGAGGAAGAATTATTAAAAGCCATGCATCCGAAAACCCGGTACAATCTGAAGATCGCCCAAAAACACAGTGTCGTCATCAAAGAAGACAACTCCAATGAAGCCTTTACTGAATATCTGAAATTAACAGCAGAGACCACCAGGCGCCAGGGGTTCTATGCACACAATGAAGCCTACCACACAACCATGTGGCACATCATGAAAAAAGCCGGCATTGCACACCTTTTCACTGCCGCATATCAAGGATCAACTCTTGCTGCATGGATCATTTTCGCTTGGCAAGACACGGTGTATTATCCCTATGGAGCATCATCACGCGGGTATCGGGACGTTATGGCACCGAATCTGCTTTTGTGGGAAATTGCACGCTGGGCAAAATCAAAAGGATACAAGAAATTTGACCTCTGGGGTTCGCTTGGGCCTCATCCCGACGAGCACGATTCGTGGTACGGCTTCCACCGATTCAAACAAGGGTTTGGTCCCAAACTCGTCGAGTTCGTGGGTTCCTTCGATCTCATCCTCAATCCGCTTCTTTACCGCGTCTACACGCTCGCGGATACCATACGGTGGAAGATATTAAAATTTTAACAACTCGTTTTATGGATTATATTGCTGAGTCAGAGATTGGAAATAAAATATTTGATCCAGAGGCTCAAGCGATTTATCAAAGTGGCTTTGGTCTGGTAAGAGATGGCAAGGGCATTCATAAGCTCGGAATTTTAGGATTAGGGCCTTGTATTGGATTAGTTGGTTACCACGTTCAGAGTAAACTTCTTCTCGTTGC
>JBBTTP010000017.1:0-1144 GCA_038064215.1 Patescibacteria group bacterium
GAAGAGTTAAGCGACGAGGATAAGGCAACGGTTGCCCGTGCGCGCAAGATTCAGCGCTTCCTGACCCAGCCGATGTTCGTGGCAGAGACATTTACTGCCAAAGCAGGTAAGTATGTGACCCTGCCGGAAACGATTCGTGGATTTAAAGAAATTCTTGAAGGCAAACACGATGATAAGCCTGAGCAGGCATTTTATATGATCGGCGGGATTGAAGAGGTGAAATAAATTGTGGCAACCTTTTTATTGGATATCATTACTCCTCAGCGAAACGTATACTCTCAAGATGTAGACGCCCTGACGGTGCCTACGGCAAAGGGGACTGTTGGAATTCTTGCGCACCACGCGCCGCTCTTTTCTGCGCTTACGGAAGGTGAACTAAAGATCACGGCGGGTAATAAAGAATATTTTTTGGCTGTCGGCGGCGGATTTATGGAAGTGGGAAAAAAAGGCGTTATGGTGTTGGTGTCGCGCGCATACCACGCAGACGAGTTGAACGAGACAGAAATTAAGCGCGCACGGGAGACAGCAAAGGAAGCCATCGCCAAAGGCGTGAAAGGCCAGGATCTTGCCACCGCCCAGGCCATCCTCCGGCGGTCATTTATTGAGCTGAAAGTCTTTAGAAGAAAACGAGTGTATAGTTGACACCTGTTTTTTAGTACGCTACACTGCATCGAGATTTCAAAAACCCTATGAAAGTTCAGGAAATCATGAGCAAGATGACAGCGACCACATCGTCTGATGCGACGTTCCGGGAGTTGTGGAAATTGATTTTTAAAAAACGCGTGAATGCAATACCCATCGTGAACAAAAAGAAAATGCTCCTCGGGCTTGTGACGAAGGAAGACCTTTTGCAGGCGCTCTATCCTGATTATCATGAATATGTGGAGGAGCTTTCATCTGCATCGGATTTTGAAGCGATGGAAGACCGGGTACGCGATATGGCCGGCAGACGCGCAAAGGACGTGATGTGCCGGAAAGTCATTTATACCCGCAGAGACACCCCGATTATGCGCGCGCTTTCCCGTATGATCGTGCGGCGCGTCAACCAGCTGCCGGTTTTGGATACTCAGGATGTTGTTTGCGGCATGGTGACGAAGGGAGACGTCTTTAACGCATTGTTTAAGAAGCAAATGCAGGGGAAAAA
>JBBTTP010000018.1:0-1252 GCA_038064215.1 Patescibacteria group bacterium
TGAAATTTTCGGCCGGGCTCCGCCGGATCAGCACGACGCCATCCTCTCCCTCCTCACCGCCGCCCTCCGGGCAGATATCGACAGCCTTCGCGCCCAAATCTTCCAGCCGAGTCCCACCAAAAAATCCCCTTTCGGGGACTGGTTGGTAAGCAAAACAGATTCGCTTATAAGCCGGATTGATAACCTTGTTCAAAGGATACCATACTACGGCACTCTTGTCAAGATGTTGGGTGTGGACTCGCCGGGGGTTGAACCCGGTAAGCCTGGGTTATCAATCCGGCTTAGCGAACCTGCCGAGCCCACACCAGCTATAAGTATAGCACAGCAAATTCAACGTGCTTTGTATCAGAGAGTACCAGAAAGGTTCGAGTCGAGATTTGAGTGGCTCCGGCCGAAACAGCCTAGTCCAGGCCCTGGGGTCGAGCCGGAGAGTTCCACCAAAAAACCCGCTAATCCTCTCACCGCTGCATGGCAGGGGTACCTACAATTGGTCACTCCGGTGGTTGCCCGGGCGCAAGGAGCGATTGACGCGTGGGCGAAGAAGGCAAAAGAAAAGCTCTGCGGCGGGGGCGTATCCTTACTTCCTGGAAGCACGGTTCGTTGGAGCAGTGTCTCGATTGACATACCACATGACTATCATGAGCACAATGAATACGCCCAGTTGAACAAAGCCATTTCCCAAAATATCTTTCAGCATCATAATGGATTACCTTTTTTTCTGGGATTGTTCCCAGGTGCGATACCAATGGACATACAACAAGCTGACGATGCCAAAGAGCATGGTCATGGTAAATCCGGTATTGATGATGTCGCTCATGAATTGACTGCTCATACTGTTTCCTTTCCTGCCATGTATTCGGCAGACCATAAACATAATACACCGGACGCGATTGCTTTGGCAACTTCAAAAAGCGTTTGGTCGACTGTTGGTTTGACCAATGATCCGGGCGAGATAAGGAGTAGCCCAAACCAGCCGGCGGCAAGGTTAGTAAACACTTCGGCGATGATGGAAGAACGGACAAAGAAAAACGGTTTCACTACTTCTTACCCTACCACTGGCGGAGATACCCTGTCAAATTTTTCGTTTTTTCCCCGTGTCTACGCGGCGGGCGGGGAGGGTGGCGGAAGTGGCGGCTGTTCACCGGCGGTGCGTGGAGCCATCCAAAAGATAGGAGATATCCTTGAGGTCGCCGTCGAGCCGTCGGTCGTGACAATCACAACAGCAATTTTACCAGAAGCCCTCGGTGGGGGA
>JBBTTP010000019.1:0-4260 GCA_038064215.1 Patescibacteria group bacterium
ATCGGGCCAAGCGCAAACCAAAGTCGTCATGGGGGCAGAAGAGAAAGAGTGATACAATTGAGCCCATATGCGGCTCACTCCCTATAAACGCCTGCTGCTTTTCGTCACGACTACCCTGTGGTTTAGCGCATTTGCCCGAACAATACTCCCGGCATATTATCTTTCCCAAGGGATAACGCTCTACCAAATGATCGTGGCAACACTCCTTGCGTTTGGCGCGCAGTTAACCCTTCTTCTTTCTATCCGTCGCGGCCGTGCAAAGTCATTGTGGAAAATATCTCTCTTAGCAAATCTTGTTTCTTTACTGCTGGTTATCCAACTTGAAACCGTGTGGCAATATTACCTGGCTTCCGCACTCTTCGGTATTGCTATGGCTACGTTTTGGGTGGCATATAATATTGCCTATTTTGGCGCAACGCCGAAAGAAAAAACTGGTTTGGGAAGCGCAATTATGTTTAGCGTCTTCCCAATGCTTAACATCGTCGCTCCGCCGCTTGCGGGATTTATCATGCAATGGAATACACCGATATTTTGGCTGATTTCTATCGCCTTTTTTGGCATTGCGTACCTATTTATCGACAAACAAGAGGATTTTCAGGTGAACTATTCACTTGTTGCATCGCTTTCGGAGATAAAAGCCACCAGAATATTTTTGTTTTTGGAAGGTATATGGGAGGCATTACCTTTCGCAATCATTCCCGTTTATACGTTATATTTTATTCAAACTCCGCTTTCGTATGGGGCATTTTCCGCATACCTTGCTCTTATCAGCGTTGCGGCAAATCTATTATTAGGTAAAACAACGGATAGATTGCAAAAACGCATCCTATTTCTCTATCCGTTGACACTCGTGTTGGCAGCAACCACATTTATGTTTCCACAAGCAACGGGTAGTCTGGCGTTATGGCTACTCGTCACGGGTATCATCAACTTTTTCGTACCACTGTTTTGGAACATTTCCACATCGATGATCGTGGATACCCATGCCAACTTACCTATTGCAATTCCTGGTCGGGAAATCATGTTAGCTACCGGGCGAGTAACGGGATTTATCCTAACATTGATAAGTTTTTCTTTCGAGCCGCGGCCCTTGGCGATATTTTTTATTTTGTGGCTAATACTGCTCATGTACCCGTTCTATCTCTGGTGGATTTCCCGCTTTAAGAAGAAATACGTATTCCGTTAGCGTTTCGGACTTTGCTTTCGGGCGCGGGATTTGCCTGCGAAGCCAGCTTTGCGGCGTTGCTTGGCGCGGGGATCACGCTTCATAAATCCCCGCTTTTTGAGAATCGGTCGGAACTTTTCTTTATCTACTTTTTCCAGAGCACGCGAGATGCCATGAATCACGGCACCCAATTGCCCGGATAGTCCGCCACCGCTGGCTTGTACGCTCACGGCAAAACGACCCACGGTATTGGTCGTTCGGAAAGGCTCCAGATACATTTTTTTCAACACTTCACCCGGAAAATACTGCTCCACCGGCCGGCCATTCACTATCATGGCTCCCTTTTCCACTTCTTTCCCGCCGATTACCACCGCAGTCTCCTTCACCACATAGAGCCGCACCCGCGCACTGGATTCTTTCCGTCGACCGACGGCCTCATAGTATGAAGTAGATGGTTGTGCTTCTTTTTTATCTGTTTGTTCTGACATAATGACTAAAAAATAAATACTGGATCCCCGCCTTCGCGGGGATGACAGCCTTACTTAAATTTATCTTTATACGGAAACTCTGCTTCCGGATATACATACAAGCGAGTGATGAGCCTATCGCGCAATTTATTTTTCGGCAACATGCCCATCACCGCCCGGCGGATCAGGTCCGTGGGTTTTTCGCGGCGCACCTGCCACAATTGCTTCTGCTTCAGTCCTCCGGGAAAACCGGAATAGTTGCTATATAATTTTTCTGTTTCCTTTTTTCCGGTCACCGCTACATATTTTGCGTTGAGTACCACAACATAATCACCGCAATCCAGATTGCGCACAAAGTACGGCTTTGCTTTCCCTACGAGCGCATGCGTTATTTCAACGGCAATTCTCCCCAATACTTTATCTTTTACATCAACAAGATGCCATGTGCGCTTAATGTCTGATGCTTTTGTTGGTTTGGTCAATAATTGCATAGTAGGTTACTTACGTGACTTAGGTCGCTTAGGTAAAACCTTTTTCACTGGCTTTTCTTCGGTAACTGGCTGCACGACCTCTGCTACCACCCGTTCATCAATGAATGCGAAAAGCACTTCTTCAGCCGCATCGCCTAAACGTTTTCCCAATTTCACTATCTTTGTAAATCCGCTCGTCCTTCCGGAAAACCGCGTTTTGGCATCTGCGAAAAGTTGCTGGGTCAGCTGACGGTTATCAAGCACGCGCTGTACTTGAACGATATCAATGTGTTCACCATGCTTTGCTTTGGTAATTAATTTCTCCACCAGCGGCTGTACTGCTTTTGCCTTTGCTAGGGTTGTCCGCACCGCCCCATGCACGAGAAGGTCGCGGGCTAATCCCTGGAAAAGCCTGCGCCGCTCGTTTTTCGTCCGCGATAATTTTCGACCAAAGACTGCATGCCTCATACTGCAAGTATTTACACGGTCAGTGCAACTCCCTTTTCACGCAATTTATCCTCTACCACGGAAAGTGATTTCACGCCGAGGTTTTTGATTTTCATGAGCTCCCCGCGCGGCGCACCCAACAACTGTCCCACGGTCTCGATCCCTCCATTAGCGAGCGCATTGACGATGCGGGTGGGAATATCCAACTCTTCAATCCGCATCTTCAAAATCTCATCAGAAATGGCAGGGGTCACGGCGACACTCTCCAAAACGCCCTGTGCCTTCGGCTCATACACCTGTAAAAAATAGGAGACCAAAATTTTTGCTGCGGATTTTAATGCGTCCACCGGCGCAACTGTTTCATCCGTCCAAATCTCCAGCACGAGCCGGTCCAGGTTCGTCATCCGTCCTACGCGGGTTGCTTCCACATGATAATTCACCCGTGTCACCGGAGAAAACAGTGCATCCACCGGAATCACGCCCACTTCATCCGAGTGCTTTTCATCAGCCGGCACATACCCAAACCCGCGGCCCACGGCCATTGCCGCTTCAAGCTCTGATTTTTTATCCGCAAGCGTACCCAAAACGAGATCCGGATTAACGACACGCACTCCTGCCGGCACGTCTATATCGGCAGCGATAACTTCTCCCGGGCCTTTTTTGGAAAGCGTGAGCGTGGCGTTCTCACTGCCTTCTAAAACCAATCGAATTTTTTTAAGGTTCAAAATAAATTCTGTTATGTCCTCTTTCAATCCGGGAATTGTGGAAAACTGATGCTTTACTCCGGTAATTTTTACCGAGGTAATAGCCGCCCCCGGCAAAGACACCAAAAGAACCCGGCGGATGCTGTTGCCCAGGGTCTGTCCATAGCCCTGTTCCAACGGCTCAATAATAAATTTGCCATAGCCGGCTTTTTCTACCTCCGGTTTCATCCCAAAATTTGGATCTGACATATATCTTCTCCCTTTCTTATCGAGAATAATGCTCGATAATTAATTTTTCATTAATATCTTCATTCACATCGCTTCTCACGGGATGCCGGGTTATCTTGCCCGCTGGCCCCGCCCGTTCGATCCATTCAGGCACTTTTAATGCTTTATCTTCTAACAATTTTTGCACCGGCGCCATGGCAAGCGCTTTTGATTTCAACATAATCACATCATGAACCGAAACGAGATACGAAGGAATGTTGACTTTTTTCCCGTTTACCAACACATGACCGTGAGCGACAATCTGACGGGAAAACCCTCGGGTCGGGGCGAGTCCCATACGATATACTGCATTATCCAGTCTCCGTTCCAAAAATTCCAACAGCTTTTCTCCGGTGTTTCCCTTCCATGTTTTTGCCCGTTCAAACACTTTGCGGAACTGCCGTTCCAAAAGTCCGTACATCCGTTTCACTTTCTGTTTTTCGCGAAGCTGGGCTCCGTAATCAGATATTTTTCTCCTCCCCTTCACACCGTGTAGACCCGGAATAATACCGAGCCTACGAAGGAGTCCTGCGTGCGCTTTGGATCCCACGGTTTTGAGTCCTAAGTCCATGCCCTCTCGGCGTGCTAATCTGTTTTTGGGTCCGGTATATCGTGCCATAATTACACCCTTCTTTTCTTCTTCGGCCTTACCCCGTTATGGGGAATAGGCGTCACGTCAGCGATAAGTGAAATCGACAATCCCACAGCTTTCAACGCCCGAAGCGCTGCATCCCGTCCGG
>JBBTTP010000019.1:4270-22987 GCA_038064215.1 Patescibacteria group bacterium
TCTTTCATGCCGTGCGTTTGCGCTTTCCGTGCAACGGTCTCCGTCGCGGTCGTCGCCGCATAGGGAGTGGCTCTTCGAGCCCCTTTAAACCCCACCATGCCGGACGATGCCCACTGCAGAGCATTCCCCTGCATATCGGTAATCGTTACAATCGTATTATTAAACGTCGCGGTAATAAATACCTTACCTTTTTCAACAATTCGTTTTTGTTTTGGTGCTGCCATAGTTATTTCTTTTCTTCTGCTGCAGGTGTCTTGTCTGTCTGCTTCACCCGGTCGTCTTTTTTGAGTGCTCCCACCGTCGCCCGCTTCCCGCGTTTGGTCCGGGCATTGGAACGCGTCCGTTGTCCGCGTGCCGGAAGTTTCTTCGCATGACGACTGCCACGATAGGACCGGATCTCAATAAGCCGCTTTATATTATTCGATACTTGCTGACGAAGGTCTCCTTCTACAACGAATCCTTTTTCAATAATTTTGGCAATGCGGTTCGTTTCTTCATCGGTCAGCGTTTTGACGCGTCTTCCGGCATCGAGATTTGCGTCTTTAATAATAGATGCCACATTGGAACGGCCTATCCCGTAAAGGTACGTCAACGCTATATCCAGTCGCTTTTCATTTGGTAAATCAACACCTGCGATACGTGCCATATTATCCTTGTCTCTGCTTGTGCTTCGGGTTCTCGCACACGATGTACACCATGCCCCTGCGATGGACAACTTTACATTTATTGCACATGGACTTAACACTTGCTCGAACTTTCATATCATTTCGTCCTGTATGTAATTCTTCCTTTGCTCGGATCGTACGGTGTCATCTCTAATTTTACTTTGTCTCCCGGCATGATCCGTATAAAATTAAGCCGCATCTTGCCGGAAAGATGACACAAAACAATTCTAGCGTTGGGCAATTTTACGCGAAACAATGTATTGGGCAGACACTCCGTAACCTCGCCTTCGACTTCAATATTTCCTTGATGCGTCATATGCTACAGTGAACACAAGAGCCCCCGCACCCAACTGGTATGCGGGGTAAGGCACTCATTGTACCCTAAGCATCGGCTTTGGTCAATATCACCGGGCCTTCCCGCGCAATCACCACGGAATGTTCAAAAACTGCCGATAAAGACCGGTCTCGCGTCGCAAGCGTCCAACCGTCAGAGTTGCCGTACACAATAACTCCGCTTCCCATGGCATAAATTATTTCAATGGCAATAGTCATGCCTTCCTCAAGGAGCGGGGAATCTTCTATGCTGCCTTTTAGAAATCCCGGGATCTGCGGCGGGTCATGGAGCTCCCGTCCAATGCCGTGCCCCACAAGCGTTTTGACAATGTTGTATCCTGCGCCTTCAACAATCGTCTGGATGGTACGGGAAATGTGGCCGATCCGGTTGCCGACGCGCGCCTGATCAATGGCTTTCCATAGTGCCTTCTCGCCCACTCTTAAGAAATTCATCTTTTCTAAAGCTGGATCCCCGCCTTCGCGGGGATGACGAGGGAGAGTAATTATCTTCGTCCAGGCAGTATCAGTGTGGAAGCCTTTGTAGAGCATCCCGACGTCGATCGTAAGTATATCGCCATCTTGAAGCATATAGTCCGTGGGGATCCCGTGGACGACGACTTCATTGACGCACAGGCACGTAGCCCACCGATACCCTTTCACGGTTTTAAACGATGCGGTACCGCCTGCCTTCGTTATGAGATCATCAGCCATTTCTTCAAGCGTATTGAGCGAGACGCCAACGTGTGCGGCATCCAGAAGTTTTTGGAGAATAGTCCCCAGTCGTTTGCCTCCTTCTCTCATGGAGGCAATTTCTGCTTGTGTTTTGGTATTCATCGGATTGTTTGGGCGAATCGTTCCAGTTCTTTGTGTAGAAAAGCCTGATCCGATTCATTCTTAATGATGGCATCAGCCATCGCAATGGGTCCGCCTTTATGCAATTGTTCGATCTCTGCGATGTCTCTGCTTCGTGCTTCTCCTTCTGTTAACGGCCGGACTAAACGCGCGGACAACCGCTCATACCGTAATTTTTTAGGTGACCACAAAGCGACCAAAAGCAACGTGGGAAATTTATTTTTGAGATATACATATTCTTCCCAAGAATATAAACCGTCCAAAACGATCAAAGAATGAACGTGGGCGATAGCGCGGATTCTCGGCTCAATCTTTATCGCCATTGCTGCCATCCCAAGTTCTTTGCGGATGTGTTCCCGATACCAACGTTCATTTTTTTCATTTCTCTCTTTACCCAGTTCCTGTAATCCGATATCCGTCTGATCGCCAAACCGAAGAACCGGTATCCCCTGCGTACGGAAAAAATCCGCAGCAACGCTTTTCCCGGAACCCGGCATGCCAACAATAGCAACGAGCATAAGCAATTTACTCATGACGAATATGCGTGAGAATATCCTGATGGACGTGTTCCGGCGTTTGCTCTCCGTTTATTTCCACCAGTATCCCCTGTTTCCGATAATATGCAAGCACCGGCTGTTCATTTTCATGATACACGGCGAGCCGTTTTTGTATGCGTTCGGGCGAATCATGAAGCTCACGGCTTCCGGGATGCAATGGCCGGGCCCGTGCCACAAGCCTGCGGACAGATTCTTCCTGGGAAAGCTTTAAATAAATCACCTGATCCACCTGATACCCATATTTTTTTGCTTTTTCATCTAAAAATTTCGCCTGGTCAATATTTCTGGGAAAACCGTCCATAATCCAACCTTTTGCGGCATCCGGCTGTTTGAGTCTCCGTTTCCACAACACAAACATCTCGCTGTCCGCTACATACCTGCCATCGCTCAGTGCTTTGCGGCACGTCTCTCCGATCACCCCATCATCCGTCGCCGCAGCGTCGCGCACTAAATCTCCGCTCGTCAGAATCGGCAAGTGTAATTTTTCTGCGAGCAATGTTGCCTGCGTACCTTTACCGGATCCTTCGGGACCATAGAAGACGATATGCATAGAAAATTACCCTATACCCTACTCTTTTAGAAATCCATCGTAATTCCTCATCACCAGCTGCGCTTCCAGTGCCTTCACCGTTTCAAGTACTACGGACACAACGATGAGCACCCCCGTTCCGCCTACAAGTAACGTAGATACCCCGGACACTTGGCGCGCAAATGACGGCAATATTGCAATCATCCCCAAAAAGAGCGCTCCTGCCAACGTAATACGCGTCAAAATATAATTAAGATATGAAGCCGTGGGCGCACCCGGCCGGATGCCGGGGATAAACCCGCCATATTTTTGTATCTCACCGGCGATTTTCGTAGGGTTAAACGTAATGGCAGTATAAAAATAGGCAAACCCGATCACGAGTGCAAAATAGATCACGTTATATAATATTCCGTTGGGGTTAAACACACTCGTGAGAATTCTGCCGAAATTTGAGGCAATTGGATTTTGGATCTGCTGCAGAAATCCTCCGGCAAGCGACGGCAAAAGCACCATGGAAACGGCAAAAATAATCGGAATCACCCCTGCCTGGTTTACCCGAAGGGGTAAATATGACGTAGAGCCGCCGTATATTTTGTTCCCCCTCACCCGTCGGGCATAATGCACGGTTATACGACGGACCGCTTCATTGATAAACACGGTTGCCGCAATGACGCCGATAGCAAGCACCGCAAAAAGAACAACGCTGGTAGCGTATTCCGGGGTGAGGGTGCTCGCAGTTTGTCCTAATACCACCGGCATTCTCCCCACGATGCCGGCAAATATAAGAAGCGAAATGCCGTTCCCGATGCCGTATTCCGTCATCAGTTCTCCGATCCACATAGCCAACAGCGTACCGGCAGTCATCGTAATAATCATAGCCAAAAGAAGAATCGGATTGAGCTGCACCACAATGCCTTCATTTTTTAATAAGGCATACATGCCGATAGACTGCATTGCAGCCAAGGGGACGGTCAAAAATCTGGTGTATTGATTGATTTTTTCGCGGCCAAAATCTCCCTCTTTTGACAACGCTTCCAAACTCGGAAACACAATGGTCAAAAGCTGCAGGATAATGGAGGCGTTGATGTAGGGATTAAGCCCCAGCGCCATGACAGAAAAGTTTACCAGCGTACCACCGGAAAATATATCCAGAAGTCCCAGGAATTGATTTTGGGCAAACAGCGCACGCAATTTCATGATATCAACGCCGGGAAGCGGGAGATGGGCAAATATCCGAAAGACAATAAAGAGGAATGCGGTAATGAGGATTTTCCGCCGCAATTCCGGTGTTTTCCAGCTATTGATAAGCGGGGCAAGCAATGTGTTCATGAACGCGTAACTACGGACCCTCCTGCCTTTTCTATGGCACGTGTCGCTGATTTGGAACAGGGCATCTCCACCGTCAATTTCGCGGGCAATGCAGCAGTTCCTAAAATTTTAACCTTCTGAACGCTTTTATGAATTATATTGTGCTTCCTGAGCGCCTCTACGGTGACGTGAGTTCCCGTTGGAAATTTTACAAGTTTCTCAAGCGGCAATGGAAACGGCTTCTCACCAAAACTGCGGTTCCGTTTTTTGCCCCGAAGAAACGGCAGCCGACGGATCATCGGAAGTTGTCCGCCTTCAAATCCGATCGGCATCGTCCCCCTTGCTTTTTGACCTTTTGTTCCGCGGCCGGACGTTTTAACTTTTCCGGATCCGTGACCCCTGCCAAGGCGTTTTTTGGATCGGATAACTATTTTTGGTAATTTCATATAATGATTATACTCGCTTTCTTATCTTAAAATGCTTCAGAGCTTCCAGCGTCGCATAGACATTGGATGCCTGATTTTTGCTTCCCAAAATTTTTGATACGATGTCGCGGATACCCGCTGCTTCCACCACTGCCCGAACTGCTCCTCCGGCAATAACACCGGTACCGGGAGGTGCAGGCTTCAGAAGTATCTGTGCCGCGCCGCGCTTCAATCGTATTTCATGCGGTATGGTGGTTCCGCGCATAGGTACGGTAATCAGATGTTTTTTCGCATAGGTCACCGCTTTCCGTACTGCCGAAGACACATCCGGTGCGCCGCCCAATCCCACGCCCACTCTTCCTTTCCGGTCTCCCGCAACGACCAGTACGGAAAACCCGATTTTATTTCCGCCCTTGGTCTTTTTGGATACACGGTTAATCTGGACAATTTTTTCTGCAAACTCAGACTCTGTCGCAGGACCCCGCGGTGATCGTTGAAACGATGTATTCATATTAAAATTCCAAGCCTCCTTCTCGGGCAGCATCAGCCAACGCTTTGATAACGCCGTGATACTGGTAGCCGCCCCGGTCAAACACAACCTGTTGTATCCCTAATTTCTTCAGTTTTTTGGCTATTTCCGCTCCAGCCTCACGGGCACCGGCTGAATTTTTCGACGGTACGCGCGAAAAAGCCATGGTCACCTGCTTTTCATCGTCAATGGCTTGTACCTCGATCGCATTGTTCGATCGATAGACATTTATTCTTGGACGAATACCGGTACCAGAGATTTTGGCCCGAATCCGAAGTTTTCGCTTTACCCGCAATACTCTTTTGCTATTCATATTATTTCCCCCCTGCTCCCGCAGTACCGCCTACGGCTTTCGCTGATTTTCCTGCTTTTTTCCGGATATGCTCCCCTAAGTATTTTATTCCTTTCCCTTTATAGGGCTCCGGCTTTTTAATAGCGCGGATGCTTGCCGCCGTCTGGCCCACGGATTGCTTATCAACACCGGAAACGACAATGTTTCCATCGACGACGCTAAACGTGATGCCTGCTACCGGAGTAATAACGACCGGATGAGAAAAACCGACCGAAAGCGTCAAATTCGCGCCATTCATGGCAGCACGATACCCGACCCCGCTAAGCTCCAATGTCCTCGACCATCCGTGGGTTACGCCTGTTATGGCATTGGCTATCACTGCCCGGGCAAACCCATGGAGTGCAGCATCAGCAGTTTTCCGAACCAATCGCAACGTATTATCTGCTATCTCTACCTCAATACCATCTGGTACCAGTACCGCCAACTGTCCTTTCGGACCATGAACGGTAATGCTTCCTTTTTCAGAAGTAACGGTGACGCCTTTTTCGATACTGATGACTGCATTTCCTATGCGAGACATATGCGATTACCAAATCGTACACAATAATTCTCCGCCGATACCGCGCTTTTTTGCTTCTTTTCCCGTCATAACGCCGGAAGATGTGGATATAATTGCGATACCCATGCCTCCCACGACCGTGGGAATGTTTCCGCGGTCCACATACCACCGCAGCCCCGGCTTACTCACGCGCTTTATGCCATCGATGACCGGTACCTGATTCTCATATTTCAGATGAATATGGAGATTCCGCTTGGGCCGATCGCCCGTTACAACGACGCCGGCAACATACCGCTCTTTAACCAAAACTTCCGCAACCGTCTGCTTCATGCGGGAATGCGGCAACACCACCACCGCCATCCGTGCCATCGAGGCATTTTTTATTTGGGCCAACATATCACCGACTGGATCATTCACCATAATACATTCTCCTTTTTACCACGATGCTTTTACGACACCGGGCAACTCTCCTTTATGAGCATGCGCTCGAAAGCACAACCTGCAGACACCAAATTTTCTCATATATGCCCGCGCTCTGCCGCACAGCGAACACCGGTTCCGGTACCGGATGCCATACTTTTGCTTTTTTTGAAATTTTACAATACTCGAAACTTTTGCCATATCGTCTCCTAAGATTTCTCAAACGGTAATCCCAATAGCTCTAATAGCCGCTTCGCCGGTGCGTCTTCCTGACTCGTCGTCACAAAGGTGATTTCAAACCCGCGTACCCGGTCTACCATACTGTACTCGAGCTCCGGAAAAATCGTTTGCTCCGCAACTCCTAATGTATAATTGCCATGGCCGTCAAAACCCGACGCTGCGACACCATGAAAGTCACGGATACGGGGAATTGCAAGACCCGTCAGCTTCGTAAAAAATATATACATCCTGCTGCCCCGGAGCGTCGCTTTTAATCCTATGGCATCTCCCGCACGCAATTTAAACGTTGATATCGCTTTTTTTGCGCGGGTAATCTGCATTTTTTGACCTGTTATCACCGCAAGCTGGCCGGCAACTTTTTCCAGTATTTTTTTGTCCCCAACGGCTTCGCCTAATCCGCAATTTACAACAATTTTTACCAGCTTTGGCACCGCCATACCATTGCGGATCTGAAACTCAACTTTAAGCTTCTGCACTATTTCTTTCTGATATGTTTTCTGTAAAGCTTCCATATAAATGTATTAAATTTTCCCTTCGCATTTTCTGCAGATCCGAACTTTTTCACCTTTGTGTACTATATACCCCACTCTCGTTGGTTTTTTGCACGAAGGGCATATAATGGCAACATTGCCGCTGGGTAATGGACGCGGATATTCTATAATCCCGCCCGGCGTTTTTTCATCCCGCTTTTTCCGATGCCGTTTATAGATATTTATTCCCGGCACCACCACTAATCCCTCTTTAACAAATACTCGTTCGACTTTACCTTTTTTTCCTTTTTCTTTTCCCGCAGTCACGAGAATTGTGTCGCCTTTTTGAATTTTCATAGTATCTTAATACACTTCCTCCGCCATGCTGACAATTTTATTGCATCCGCGGTCTTTCAGCTCCCGCGCGATCGGTCCAAATACGCGTGTCCCGCGGGGATTTTTGTCTTTCGGGTTGTCTATAACCACCCCTGCATTATCGTCAAAACGGATATAGGATCCGTCGCTTCTTCGGAATTCTTTGTGTACGCGCACAATCACCACATGCACCATCTCATCATCTTTCACAATCCCCTGCGGATGTGCCTTTTTTACGATGCACTGCACCATATCACCAAGCGACGCAAATTTCCGCTTCGATGACCCATAGATATGAATAACGGTCATCTGCTCTACGCCTGAATTATCCGCCGGTATTAATTCCGTTCGTCTCTGAATCATACGATTTTCTCCACAATAACAAAGTGCTTTGTTTTACTGATCGGCCGCGTTTGCCCTATGCGTACGGTATCACCGACCGCCACGTCTGTCTTTTCGTTATGTACCGCAAACCGGCGTTTAATACGCGACTGCTTTTTATATATCGGATGCCGCACCGTATGCACCACTGCCACAATGACGGTTTTTTGTCCTTTGACAGAAACCACGGTACCGATCATTCCTTTATTATTTTTCTTCATGAGCCATCTCCTTTTCGCCTACTATCGTGCGCACCACCGCAAGCCGCCGGCGTTGCGTGCCCGCTTCTCTTGTATTTTTTGACGGCTTTGAAAACTTCGATATGCGAAGTTGTGCAAGCTTTCCCTCAATCGTTTCCGCTTCGCGAGCAAGCTCTGCTTGACTCATCGCACGCAATGTCTGTTTTTCTTTTGTTTTCATAGTATGTCCTTAACAACAAACATGGTTCGAATCGGCAACTTAGCGCTGGCTAAACGCAAAGCCTCCTTAGCAGCTTCCCGGCTCACTCCTGCCATTTCAAATAAAATTCTCCCCGGCCGCACCACGGCGACGTATTCTGCAACATCTCCTTTGCCGCTTCCCATACGGGTTTCCGGCGGTTTTTTCGTAATCGGTTTATCCGGAAAAATCCGGATCCAGACTCTGCCCCCCCGACGAATGGAGTGGGTGAGTGCCCGGCGGGCAGCCTCTATCTGCCGGCTGCTCACCCAACCCACCCCGATGGCCTTGAGCCCGTATTCGCCAAAATCCACGTTCGATCCCCGAATGGAAACTCCCCGGCGTTTTCCTCGAAATGCTTTTCTAAATTTTGCTCGTTTTGGCGCCAACATACTTATTTACGACAAATCCACACTTTTATCCCGATATATCCCGAACGCGTCGCTGCGGGTACTGCCGCAAAATCTATTTCTTCCCGGATGGTCGAAAGCGGCACGGTTCCTGACTGATATTTTTCCCGCCGTGCAATTTCTGCTCCTGCAATACGGCCGGATAAAAGAACACGCACGCCGCGGGCTCCTGCCGACATGACCCGCTCGACTGTCTGATTGGCCACGCGCTTGTGCGGAAGCCGCTTAGCAAGCTGATCCGCTATGTTCGTCGCCACCAGGTATGCACTTAGGTTTGGTTCTTTCACCGGTTCCACCGCAAGCTCAATTTTCAACTTGCCCGACTGATCTTTTTTCGCCTGTTTACCCAAAAATGTCTCAATAAACTTTTTAAGGTCCTCAAGTCCCGTGCCGCCTCTTCCAATGACCATACCGGGGCGCGACACGTGAATAATAACTTTAATTTTATTAATCGATCGCTCAATTTCCACTTGAGCCAACCCTGCAATCTTTAACTTTCCAAACAGCAATTGTCGCAGTTTTACGTCTGAAAAAAACAACTCCTTGTAGCGTTTGTTGTCGGCAAACCACCGCGAACTCCAGGTAAACACTGTGCCTAAACGAAATCCTTTTGGATGAATTTTTTGTCCCATATTAATTCGTTAATACAATCCGTATATGCGTCATCCGTTTTTTGTATGCATGCGCGTTTCCGCGCGATACCGCATGCCATCGCTTCATCGCCGGACCACCCATAACCTCAATATTCTTAAAATGCAGTGTCGCCGCATCCGCACTCTTCTGCTTTGCATTGGAAATAGCAGAGGCGATAACACTTGCAAGCGGTTCCGCCGCAGCTTTCGGCATGATAGACAATTGCGCCAACGCATCTCCCGGCGTTAGTTTGCGGACGCTATCGGCGACCAGCCGCATCTTGCGCGTACTTATCCGGACATATTTTGCTGTTGCTGTGTAATCCATATTAGGTCTTGTCCATGGTTCGCTTCGTCACCTGTCCATGCCCTCGAAACGTCCGGGTTGGAGAAAATTCTCCCAACCGGTGCCCCACCATAGCCTCTGAAATGAATACCTCCAGATGAACTCGTCCATTATGTACGGCAATTCGGTGACCAACAAAATCCGGCGGTATCTGGCAATCCCTCGACCATGTTTTGATGGGACTCCGGTCGCCCCCGGCTTTTTGCTTATTCACTTTCTCCAAAAGCCTTTTATCGATGTACGGACCTTTTTTACTGGAACGTGCCATAATTATTTTCTCCTTTGTAAAATGTGCCGATTGCTGTATTTTCGTTTTTTCCTGGTCTTGAGCCCCAACGTGTGCTTCCCCCATGGACTCTTTGGCGATGGCATACCGATACCGCTTCTGCCTTCTCCTCCTCCGTGCGGATGCGTTCTGGGATTTTGTGCGACACCGCGGACGGTCGGCCGAATTCCCATGTGTCTATTGCGTCCGGCTTTCCCGATGACGCGATTGCGCCATTCTTCATTCCCCACCTGTCCGATCGTCGCGCGGCATGCGGCTTTAAATGCCCGTACTTCGCCGGAGGGAAGTTTCAATTGTACGATATCACCATCTTTGGAAAGTACCGCTGCACTGGACCCCGCACTCCGGATCATCTGTGCGCCGTGTCCGGGATGAATTTCAACGTTGTGAATGACAGAGCCGACCGGAATACTGCCCAAAAGCATCGAATTTCCCACCCGCACATCTCCTGCGTCTCCAGAAATAACCTGCTGGCCGACAGCGAGCCCAACAGGCGATAGTATATACCGTTTTTCCCCGTCTGCATAGGACAAAAGCGCAATGTTGGCCGTCCGGTTCGGGTCATACTCTATCGACACCACGCGACCCTCTATGCCTATTTTATCCCGCATCCAGTCGATCGTGCGGTAAAAGCGCTTGTGCCTGCCGCCCTGATGCCGCATGGAGACATGTCCCAATGCATCCCGCCCGGACTGCTTCGGCAACATATCGCTGAGACTTTTTACTCTTCGTTGTTTCATAGGTATATTATTTCTTTTCTTCTTCATGCGTCACTTCAAACGCGTCAATTTTCTGTCCCTTCGCAAGCTGCACCATCGCCTTTTTCCAATCAGGTTTTGCCGCTGCAATTTTTGATTTTCCGGATCTGCGCATTTTGCCGTGCATAAGCGCTGTGCGGACATCAGTAACCGTCACGTGATACAACGCATGGATATCATGAGCAATCTGTGCTTTATTTGCCGCAAGTGCGCAGGCAAATGTATACCAACCACGGCCGGCAAGCGCAAATGTTTTTTCTGTAATCAATGGTTTTTCTATAATGTATTTCATGATTTTTCCACAAATGTCTCTTGTAAGACGTGTACTGCGTTTTTCATCAACATGACTTTTTTGTGTGCCAGGACCGCATAGGTATGGAGATCCGTGGCGGGCAACATATCGATACCTGCTAAATTTCGTGCTCCCCGCAGGACATTGCCTATATTACCTCCGGTGACGACTAATCCATCATTCATCTGCATCGCACAAAACGCATCAGCAAAACGTTTCGTTTTGGGTTCAAGATCTTCCAATCCATCCACCACCATAATATTGCCTTCCATATATTGCCGGGTTAATGCGCTGGCAAGGGCAATCCGCCGCATCTTTTTGGGAAGTGACAATGAATAATCGCGGGGCCTGGGGCCAAATGCAATGCCGCCGCCCACAAAAATCGGTGCGCGGATGCCGCCGTGGCGCGCGCGGCCGGTGCCTTTTTGACGGTAAATTTTTTTCGTCGATCCTTCTACTTCACCGCGCGTTTTGGTGCTGGCATTCCCTTTGCGTTGATTTGCGCGATATACCCGCACCGCTGTAGCCAGTAGCTTTGCATTCACTTTCGCGCTAAAAAGCTCTTTCGGCAGCGTCATGGTTCCTTTTGCTTTACCGTCCACGCCGATCACTGAAATGCTCAAACCGGCTGCCGGTTTCTTTGTTATTTTCTTAGTTTGCTGTTTTACTCTTGGCATAGTTATCCTTCTTTTTGAATAATAAGAAGGCCTCTTCGGCCTCCTGGTACTAATCCCTTGACGGTCAATATATTTGTTTCCGGGTTAATGGCAACAACAGACAACCCTCGTACGGTCACGCGGTCGTTCCCCATGCGTCCCGCCATGCGCTTGCCGCGATACACGCGTCCCGGCGTCGTACCGGAACCAATAGATCCCGGTGCTCGCTCGCGGTCCGATTGGCCGTGGGTACGGGGACCGCCGGCAAATCCATGCCGCTTCACCACACCCGCAAATCCTTTGCCTTTGGAAGTCCCGGTCACTCTCACAGCGTCCCCAGGTT
This sequence comes from Patescibacteria group bacterium, assembly GCA_038064215.1. Classification (GTDB taxonomy): domain Bacteria; phylum Patescibacteriota; class Microgenomatia; order UBA10105; family UBA927; genus JACREN01. The sequence continues at coordinate 16,367 of JBBTTP010000019.1, forward strand.
GAAATACATCCCCCACTTTTATTTCTGTTCCCACGGAAAGGATCAGGCCTTTCTCATCCAAGGCCTGACCCTGATTCACTCGAAATTTCCGTAAAAAACGGAGCTTTTGTGTGAGCCCCGCTTTTTTTATATGTCCCTCTTCCGCTTTCGAAAGATGTTTGATGGTGCCGAATCCAAGCTGGATGCTTTTATACGTCGGCCCCTCTTCTATTTCCGTAATCCAGCACGGACCAGCCTGTATACTGGTCGCAGGAATGCGTTTCCCCTCCTGGGTAAACATCTGCGTCTGGCCTACTTTATATCCAAGTAATGTATTGATCATATAAACAAAAAAAGACCCCGCTCGGCGGGGTCGATTCGCCAACTGGCGAACTCATCCGAGACTTTTGGTTTACATATCCCTCAGTATACCAAAGTATCTGCGCAAACTCAAATTTTTTCCATCCTTACATCTTCACTTCCACATCTACTCCTGCCGGCAAGTCCAAATGCATAAGCTGATCGATTGTCTTGTCCGTAGGCTCCATAATATCAATCAACCGCTTGTGCGTCTTGATCATGAAGTCTTCCCGGCTGTTGCGGTCTATAAACGGACTCCGCGCCACGTTAAAATGCTCTCTGTCTGTGGGGAGCGGCACCGGTCCCACGACCCGGGCGCCCGTCCGCACGGCGGTGTCCAATATTTTCTGACAGCAGTCGTCTATAATCCTACTGTCATACGCTTTTAAACGTACTCGTATTCTTCCTTTAGGCATTGTGAATGGCAGGTTATGCGATGATCTTGATTATCACTCCGGCTCCGACGGTGTGGCCGCCTTCTCTTATAGCAAACCGGACACCTTCTTCCAAAGCGACCGGCACAATGAGCTTGGCCGTCATTTTGGTGCTGTCTCCCGGCATAACCATCTCGACTCCGGTGGGAAGCGTCACTTCTCCCGTCACGTCCGTGGTTCTAATGTAGAACTGCGGTCGGTATCCGGTGAAAAACGGCGTGTGCCGTCCGCCTTCTTCTTTGGCGAGAATGTAAATTTCCGCTTCAAATTCCGTGTGCGCTTTCACGCTTCCCGGTGCGGCCAATACTTGCCCGCGTTCCACCTGGTCTTTTTCAATACCCCGGAGCAGGACGCCGACGTTATCGCCGGCCATACCCTCATCCAAAAGTTTGCGGAACATTTCCACACCCGTCACGACCGTACTCTGCGTGGCTTTTATGCCCACGATCTCCATCGTGTCATTGATTTTCACGCGACCGCGCTCAACGCGTCCGGTAACGACGGTGCCGCGGCCCTTGATGGAAAAGACGTCCTCAATAGGCATCAGGAACGGCTTATCGAGTTCCCGCACCGGCTCCGGCACGTATTCATCCACTGTCTTCATGAGTTCTTCAATCCCTCGCTCCGCTTCGGGATCACCCTGAAGCGCTTTCAGCGCAGAGCCGCGGATAACCGGAATTTTGTCTCCCGGGAATTTGTACTTGGTCAAAAGTTCCCGGACTTCCATCTCGACCAGGTCCAGTAATTCTTTGTCCTGCACCATGTCGCACTTATTCATGAATACGACGATAGCCGGCACATTGACCTGCTTGGCCAAAAGGATGTGCTCACGGGTTTGCGGCATAGGACCGTCCGGAGCAGAAACCACGAGAATCGCTCCATCCATCTGCGCGGCACCCGTAATCATGTTTTTCACATAATCGGCGTGTCCCGGCGCATCAATGTGCGCATAGTGGCGCTTCACTGTTTCATATTCCGAGTGATGAATGTTTATGGTAACGCCGCGGGCTTTTTCTTCCGGTGCATTATCGATTTCTTCGTACTTGAGAGCTTTGGCCAACCCCGCCTTTGCAAGTACGTGCGTAATAGCAGACGTCAGGGTCGTTTTTCCATGGTCCACGTGCCCAATAGTGCCGATGTTCAAATGCGGCTTGTTGCGATTAAATTTTTGCTGGTCTGCCATACGTTTTTCCTCCTCCTCAAAAATATACTCTTTATAATCTTTATCTTTATAAGGATTATAATAGTTATTGTATCATCTTTATACCTTCTTCGCAATGATCTTTTCCTGGATGTTGCGCGGCACCTCTTCGTAGTGAGATGGCTCCATGTAATACGTCGCCCGTCCTTTGGACATACTGCGAAGCGTGGTGGCGTATCCGGATAGTTCTGCAAGCGGCACCATTGCCAAAATTACCGTGACGGTCCCGCGCTTCTGCGTCCCTAAAATTTGCGATCGCTTGGCCCCCAGGTCTCCGATGACGTCTCCCATAAATTCGTCAGGCGTCGTCACTTCGACCTTCATGATGGGTTCAAGGATAGTCGCCTGCGCCTGCTTGACCGCATGCTGAAGCGCCATACTACCGGCAATCTTGAATGCTATCTCCGAACTGTCTACATCGTGATACGTGCCGTCGTACAGCGTCACGGACATGTCCACGAGCGGATATCCTGCCACGACGCCATTTTCCATGGCTTCTTTGATACCTTTCTCAATCGGCGGGATAAACTCGTTGGGGATTGCTCCGCCTTTGATATCATCGATAAATTCAAACCCTTCGCCGCGTCCTTTGGGTTCAATGCGGATGAAACAGTGCCCGTATTGCCCGCGGCCTCCGGACTGACGGATGTATTTTCCTTCGCCTTCTGCGGTAATTTTAATGGTTTCCTTGTAAGCGACCTGCGGCGCGCCCACATTGGCATCGACGTTGAATTCCCGATGCATCCGGTCCACGAGAATCTCAAGATGCAGTTCTCCCATGCCCCAAATAATGGTCTGGTTCGTTTCAAGGTTGGATTTAATCTTAAACGTCGGATCTTCCTCCGCGAGTCTTTGAAGCGCAAATCCCATTTTTTCCTGGTCATTTTTCGTCTTGGGCTCGATAGCAAGGGATATCACGGGTTCCGGGAAGGAAATTTTCTCAAGGACGATCGGCTTCTCCCCATCACATAATGTATCGCCGGTGCCGGTATCTTTGAGCCCTACCACAGCCACGATTTCTCCGGCATACGCCTCTTTAATTTCTTCCCGCTGGTTGGCGTGCATGAGCAGGAGCCGTCCCACGCGCTCCTTATTTCCCTTACTGGAATTTATGGTATAGGAACCGGAGACGAGTTTTCCGGAATAAATACGGACGTACGTAAGTTTCCCCACATGCGGGTCAATCTGAATTTTAAATGCAAGCCCGGAAAATGCATCATCGCTCGTGCGTTTTCGTTCTTCTTTTTGGCGGGTTTTGGGGTGAGTTCCAGCTACCGGCGGCAAATCCAAGGGCGACGGAAGGTAATCAACCACCGCATCCAGAAGCGGCTGGACGCCTTTATTGCGCAGACTGGTTCCGGCATAAATGGGAACCAGTTTATAGGCAATCACTGCTCTGCGAAGCGCAGTTTTCAATTCTTCAACGGTGGATTCAGCGCCGCTGAGGAATTTTTCAATAAGTACGTCATCGGTTTCAGAAATCCGCTCAACCAGCTGCTTGCGGCTTTCTTCCACTTCGCCGGCAAGTTCTGCCGGTATTGGAATTTCGTCAAAATTTGCCCCCAAATCATCACTATTCCATACGCAGGCTTTGCGCGTCAGAAGATCAACCGTACCCCTAAAGTCGTGTTCCCGGCCGATGGGTACGACCATGACAGCGGTTCTGGCGCCCAAGCGCTCTTCGATAGACGCGATGGTCGCCCGAAAGTCCGCACCGATTTTATCCATTTTATTGATAAAGCAAATGCGGGGTACATTGTATTTATCCGCCTGGTGCCACACGGTCTCCGACTGGGACTGCACGCCTTCCTCTGCGTCCAGTACGGTAATGCCGCCGTCAAGGACCCGAAGGCTTCGTTCAACCTCAGCCGTAAAGTCCACGTGTCCCGGGGTGTCGATAATGTTGAAGCGGAACCCTTTCCAAAACGTGGTGGTTGCGGCAGAAACAATCGTGATGCCCCGTTCTTTCTCCTGCTCCATCCAGTCCATCTGGGTCGTGCCTTCGTCAATGTCGCCGATTTTGTACGTGCGGCCGGTGTAAAAAAGGATCCGTTCGGTCGTCGTGGTTTTGCCCGCGTCTATGTGGGCGATGATGCCGATATTCCGCACTTTTTCCAGCGGTACATCGCGATTTAAAGTTTTTTGTACTTGTGGCGCTGCCATACCAGGTAGTAGAACTTCAGACAAAACGCAGATGATAGAGATACTCTTTCACCCGGCGCTTGAGAAGCCTCCCTCCTTGACTTGTTTTAAAATACATCTCTCTGCGTTTTGCATCTTGTTCGTTGAGACTCGCTTCATAATAGATCAGCTTCCATGGAACATAAGCTTTTGTTGAACGGTTCAGTCCAAGATTATGTTCTTTTACCCGACGAACTAAGTTTCTGGTTGAACCAATATAAAAACTTTTATTTTGTTGACTCTCCAATACATAGACGTAAAAGAACATAATCTTCTGAAGTTTCACTACCTGGCATAATAAAAAAACTGCCTCGCACGCGAAGCAGTCTCCTTGCTTCTTACCTGACTATTATATAAGGAAGAAAGGATGAAGTCTAGAGCCACGGGAGATTAATAAATATTTCCCCGATAATCAATTTTTCGCAATGGTCTTCAGTAGAATCCCTATACCACGGTCTTGGCGGGATAATTCCGCCGCGTCTCGTTCGTCCGCACGGTTTTCGCGCGCGCGGACAGCTTTTTTTCGTTTGCTTCGATGGATAGATCTCACATCACGTTTACTCATGAGGATAAAGTTTATCTGCCCATTCATTTCCAAATGTTTGAAATTGCTCAATCAATATCTCTGGAATACCAAGCTCTCTACATTTATCAAGAACGCGCCCAACAACCACATCGGCACTCTCTTTTTGTCCCGCACGCCCATCGACAATCGCACTAGCTAACTGACCTAAGACTACTATCTGTCCTGGAGTTAATCTCGAAGTTTCTAGTAGCTCGCGCATCGGTATTTGCGCTTCTTGATAAGCATTTTGTAGATCTTCAATTCCTCCGCTCATGCATTTCGCATTCTACCACAAAGATACCAAGAGTCATCTATCAACCACGCGAAAGGACGGAAATGTCGTCGCGCTCCCGTGCCGCGATGGAAGACATCCTGGTTACGTTTGTAGGGGAGGAGTCCGTAGGCGATGTGATATTTTTGGACTGTCCTAATAGTATATTTCATACTCCATTGACAACAATAACGCGGCCGCGTTATTGTTGTCAATCAAATTAACCTAATTTTACCGCCACCGGATTATTTCTTAGCCTTGCAAGGTCTCTCCTTGCGAAGCTAGAGTCATTCGTTAACCCAACTTCAATATAGTGAAACGAACCACGCCACAACAATCTTGACGGAAATGCGCCATACCAATCACGAAGTACCTGTTCATAGGTACGCTTTGTGTTCCCGATCGGTACATTAATAGCATAATGCTCTTTTGACACTGCAGAATCATACATGAAGAACACCCCTTCTCTATCATCATAACCCCACACCGTAATAATATGACCCACTATAGCAGCCCTAAGGCGGCTATATTCTCCGCTCCTTTGATATCCGTTTCCAACCATCAAGATAACAGGTGCATCTTTTGACAGCATGGATTTGAGATGCATAATCTTTTTATCGTCAGAAAGATGCTTGACTGTACCGATTTTTGCCACCAAAGAATAAGACTTTAACATACGTACAAGGTAATCCGGATGAAAAACTGCTCCCGTGATGCGGCTGATCCAATTGGTATGAAGATCTTCCGGCTTCACGCCGGTAACCTTGCTATACGCCTCGAGGACTGCTTTCACTGAATAAACTCCGCAATGAGACGGTCCCTGCTCAAGGTATTCTTTGGGTCGCCGGGAAACAATAAATCGAGAGGGAAGTTTATTCATGTTCTTTACTCTATCATTATACAAAGAGAGAGTGCGAAAGCCTAGAGCCGGACAGGAGATTAATAAATATTTCCCCGGTAATCAATTTTTCGCACCCAGATATCCTTTTGTTTTTCAAGAATTTCAAATATTGCCCGGACGCTCCCTGAACGCAAACGATAAAAACCAGGGACACCGGACATCTTTTTAATATCGAGAGTATTGGGAAACGGAACGTCCAGTTGTTGTAATCTGCGAATAATGTTTTTTGCATCGAAAGAAGCCAAGTGAGCGAGATTTTTTTCTGACTTCTTCGTAAGAAATATTTTATACGCTCTCATTTATTGATACTTTTTTACTACGTTCTTCAACGCAATCCCTTCACCGCGATCCTCAAGAGACAATTCCGCCGCATCCCGTTCATCCGCACGGTCTTCCAGTAATTCACAAAGCTTGACAAATTCTTTCATAGATAACACAACTGCCCGCGGATCAGAATGTTGGAGGAGATACACTAAACCTAGTTTATCCACATCGGACAAAACTCCAAGAGCATTCTCCCGCAGATCGGTAATGGTTTTTGTATTTTGGCTTGTAGGTAATAACATAAGGTTATTATGTATAAAAACCTAAGGTTTGTCAAGAAGCTGTGATGTGGTATTTTTGGATTGTCTTAATAGTATTTTTCATACATCATTGACAATCTTAAAGACATCAACCTTCCAGGTTACATAGCTTTGAACATCTTCTTGACAAGGATTTTAAAGAGCG
>JBBTTP010000020.1:0-1403 GCA_038064215.1 Patescibacteria group bacterium
GGTTCGAGCCGAAGGCTTTTTTGAGGAACTCCTTTTTCTTCACTAAGTCATTGCCCCGTGCGACGGACGCGGCGTTAGAAGCGTCCGAAATCCATTCTTTCATGGGTTCGAGCCACGCATTCTGCGATTGTTGCAGGGTAGAAATAGACTCTTCCAGCGTCTTCTTTCCGAGGATGAGTTCCTGTTTCTTTTTCCGGTAGGTTTCTTTCTCGATATCCTGATCAAGATATGAATCCAGGAGACGCTGGAGCTTACCTTCAAAAACAGTAGTCTCTTGCCGTTTCTCTGCAACAATCACAGCAATGGACTGGGCGGATGCGGTAGCATCTTTCTCTATATCTCTTCTCATTTGTTTCGCCCAGTCCGGGCGCATAGAAACTGTGAATAATATTTCCTTATATATAAGGGAAGGACACCATATCTACAGGAAACCTGTAACAAATCAACGCTTGCAACAAAAAAAATAACACACTACTATGATATAAGACATTACTTATGCCACATCTATTTCTTACCGGCTACGAAAAAGAAACCATCGAAGAATTCATCGATAAACTCAAAAGAGAAAATATTAACGTAGTAATTGATGTACGTGAAATACCTCTCAGTAGAAAAAACGGCTTCTCAAAGAATAATCTAGAAAAACTACTTCTCTCTCACGGAATACGCTACTTCCACTATCAAGAATTAGGTAGTCCGAGTAAAATAAGAAATGAGTTGAGAACAACCGGTGATTATCTTAAATTTTTCAAAGAGTATCGTATTCATGCGAGGAAAAAAATCACCACGCTAAAAAATGTTCTTAATATCATAAACGCCAATAAACATTCAGTGTTACTATGTTTTGAAAAGGACTGTGAACTATGCCATCGAACGATAGTAGCGAGCGAACTACTCAAACTCAATCCGCACTTGCAGGTTACCCCAATCTAGCCTTCCATGAGGAGAAAGTCCTCATAGTCGTAAAAACGTATCCTCACCCGTCCACAAAATACAAGGAAATTGTCTGCACTGCCGGAGTAACGGAACAAGGGAAATGGATACGACTGTACCCGATTGATTACCGATATTTAGAGCACGCAAAATGGTATAAGAAATACCAGTGGGTAAACGTAACTATAGAGAAAAATCAAGAAGATTTTCGTGTGGATAGCTATCGACCTGATACACAGTCAATCAAAACGCTCGGTGATCCGATAGACACAAGAAGAAACTGGGAAGCTCGAAAAAACCTCATTCTGCCCACAATAACATTCAACTCTCTTGAAGAGATTCAGGATGCCTACAAATCTTCTAGTGTGTCACTTGGAATTTTTAAGCCAAAAATAATAGAAGATTTTGTGATGGAAGCCAATCTATGAACTAGCTCGAACCTACTTTGTTAAAAATGCCTAACTGCAATG
>JBBTTP010000021.1:0-1491 GCA_038064215.1 Patescibacteria group bacterium
TACTTCGTTTTATAGGGGCTAGTGTTGCCATTTATGCTGAAAGAGGAATGGTTACCCTTTGAAGATCATGTCCCACAGAGAACGGAGGAGTCCATTGGTGCTCTACTTTGGTCCAGCCAAGGTTAGCAAGAACATCATCAAGCGTTCCCATGTCCACAAGCTCCTCAAAAAAAATCTCTACGGCTTCGGAAAAGCGCCCTTTTACTTTTTCAAATGTGGAAGCGGATGTTGAGAGATCCAAAATAGGACAATAGGCGATATACGCATCACCCTCTTTAAAGAAGGACACGGGGATGTTGGCGGAAAATGTTACTGGTTTCATACCACATAGTATAGCAGGAGGAGCAATACGAGGGAAGGGGAAGTCTATTGTTAGAGTATATAAACGCTCTATCTATGCCTTCCGTACGAAACCAATGTTGCCACGGGTTTTGTGTGTCAAAAAAAACTTTTGCACGTCAATAACGATCAGTGCCTTGTTCATCAAGTTGATTATAGCATAAGGGAAATTTAGAGACGGTCCCAGAAAGGCTTGCCAGTTCGTTCTAGATAAGAAGCAGTATGCAATATTTGGATAAGAACAATGTAATCAAGGATCGTCCCAAAGCATTGTTTGTTATGAAGTAACGCGATATACTGTAACTATGAAAAATTGGAGTACCGATACGAACGCGTTTGAAAGTCCTCATAAGAAACGAGTATGGGAACTCGTGCAGGGGATAAACTACGGGTTTGATGGGGAAGAGATCCACGGGGAGGAGGTGCGGCGGTTCTGGCCGGAGATAGTGCCGCATGTCCTGCCGGAATCGAGACGCTTATGGGAGGTATGGTTATGGAGCAGAATCTACTCACTGCCGATCACAAGAGGATTTTGGCAGCGATTGCCAACAGCCGTTATCTAACCGATAGGTTTTATTTTACCGGAGGGACGGCTTTGTCGGTATACTACCTCCATCATCGGTACTCAGAGGACCTGGATCTGTTTACCGAATCGCCGTATAACCCGCGTTCACTCGAAGGAGAAGCAAAACGGGTGTTTGGTACGCTGAAACCTTCAAGCGTTGAGCTTGAGACGCTGCACGGACAGCATATTTATTTTATTTCCATTGGATCGGAGCGGATAAAAGTGGACTTTGCCTATTACCCCTTCGAACATCTGGGTGAGTTTATCCATCTGGGAAGGCTTGGCGTTGCGAGCCTTTTGGATATAACGGTCAATAAAGTGCATGCAATAACAACGAGGAAGCGGGGGCGGGATTTTTTGGATTTATATCTTTCTATCAAAAAACAAGGGATACAGTCGGAAGAATTGCTTGACCAGTATCGTCTGAAATTTGATGTGGTGATTACCAAAGAAGAGCTTGCCAAACACTACGTCGGGGTGGTGGATGCACTGGATCAACCGAAGTATTTAGGGACTACCCCCTGGAGAGAGATCGAGGACTTCTTCATTGCGCAGGCAAAAATGCTCTCCGTGGTATGGTAATTTTC
>JBBTTP010000022.1:0-1073 GCA_038064215.1 Patescibacteria group bacterium
TTCTTTCACCCATCAGGGAAGAGATTTACGCCTGGTATTTTATTTGGCCGCTTACATTTCTCGCTCTTGTTGATAAACCAACAATACTCCACGCAGTTTCCTACGGATTTTCTCTTGGACTGATGCTGCGGATCGTGCCGTTTTTCTATACACGCTCATGGAGCGGGATTACACCAATGGTGAAAAGAATAGTGACGTTCGTGCCACCTTTAATTAGCACGCTTCTTTATGGTAAAACGCCACGCCGGTGACTTTATCCTCATCTGTTTTCTTTTGTCTTTTTCCTGGTGGCTTATGGGGAAAAGTTTTGGGTACAACGTGGGAGAATCTCAATTTCGCATTGCCCGGCACGAAGTAGGGGACTTCGGGCTTCACCTTTCGCTCATCCGATCGTTTGCCTGGGGAGACAATGCGCCGCCTGAATCGCCATTTTTTTCGGGAAAGCCATTGGTATATCACTACGCAGTAGATTGGCTGGCGGGTCAACTCGTTCGGTCGGGAGTACGCATAGACTATGCACTCAATGGCGTGAGCGCCGTGGCATTGACGGTCCTACTTTACGGCTTGTATCGGTTAGGAGGAATACTTTCTATCATTCTTTTTCTTTTGCCGGGCAATCTCTCGTTTATCGAATTTTTTAAACAGGCGCCCAAGGATCTCTCATTCTTTTCCTATCTCTGGCGCTTTCCGGATTATCTCCACAAAGGACCGTTTGATGGGTCAATGATTACAATTTATTCAACACTTGCGCCATATCTCAACCAGCGGCATCTCATCGCCGGGATGGCAATCGGTATTACCGTGATCTGGGTAATCGTTGGGTGGCTGAAAAGCAACAGGCGGATACCGGATAGCAGATGGGTCCTCGTTGGGCTCATCATCGGTGCGTCAACACGTGTGCATCTCTTGATGGCTGGGGCGACGGCTGTCGTGGTGTTGATCCTGCTTTTTGGCAAGAAGAATAAACGTGTATTGTACTTTGTGGGGGCGTCATTATTGACGGCATCACCTCATTTGTTACAGATATTGAGTTTGAGATCAGGAGTTGGAATAAGCCAACTATGGAATCCCGG
>JBBTTP010000023.1:0-2265 GCA_038064215.1 Patescibacteria group bacterium
ATGATGTCTACGGAAAAGAGCGTTTTGATTGCACGGATGGTGATATCTTCCATGTTCCCAATCGGGGTCGCGACAATATATAATGTTCCCATGGACTTTATTTTACATCTGGACGAGTATTTAAACCAGTTTGTTGGCGATTACGGCATGCTTACCTATGTGGTATTATTTTTAATCGTGTTTGCCGAGACGGGATTTGTGGTCACCCCATTTCTACCCGGTGATTCGCTTCTTTTTGCGGCTGGTGCTATCGCCGCACTTGGATCACTAAATATCTGGGTTATTGTTTTTCTCCTTGTGATTGCGGCAATCGCGGGCGATACAGTGAACTATTGGATCGGTCATTATTTTGGCCGGAAAATTGTGAACAATCCTCGTATCCCATTTATTAATCAGGAACATATCGACAAGACGGAACAATTTTATAAAAAGCACGGAGGAAAAACGATTATCCTAGCACGATTTGTGCCGATCGTCCGGACGTTTGCTCCTTTTGTCGCCGGAATCGGTACGATGGATTACCAAAAATTTCTCTTGTATAACGTCGTTGGCGGAGTGATATGGGTGGGGATGTTTACCTTCGCCGGATACTTTTTCGGCAATATCGCATTTATCAAACAAAACTTCCACTATGCCGTCATTGTGATTATCGTTTTATCCATTCTCCCAATGGTGTATGAATATATAGTCCACAAACGCAATCCTGATGTGCCCGGCATTTCCACGAAAAAGTTAAAGACTATTGTCAACGAGTAAGAAGTTGCTCCTGTCAATTCACTGGAAATTTACGGATAAGACCCACGACTTTACCCTGGATTTTAACGTGTGTGGTAAAAATAGGAGACATCTGGGCATTGGCCGGCATGAGTTTAATGCGGTCTTTTTCAAAATAGATGCGCTTCAGGGTGGCAAAACCATTGGGAAGGAGCGCTACCACAATATCACCATTCTGCGCGTCCTGCTGGTGCTGGACTACGACGTAATCCCCATCCAAAATGCCATCATCGATCATCGAAGCCCCTTTCACTTGCAAGACATAACTTGCCTTATTTGAAGCAAGCATGCTGGGCCCTACGGAAAGGTAATAATTGGGGTCTGTATACGGTTCCAGAGGCGCACCTGCTGCGATATAGCCAAGCACCGGAAGCTCGACCGCTGCAGCATTTTTGTCCGATCGGTACTGCTCAACCACTTCGAGTCCGCGTGCGGTGCCATCGAGTTTCCGTATAAAACCTTTTTGCCGGAGTTTATCAATATGTTCATGCACCGTGGCAAGCGACGCCAAACCAACTGATTCCGCAATTTCCTTCAGTGTCGGCGCGTACCCATAGCGCTGGATGAATTGCGTGATAAAATCAAGGAGTTGGCGTTCACGCTGGTAAAGGATGGGCGGCATAGTATTTGGTACAATATGATTGTACGAATTATACCCGAAGAGTCAATATGTCTTTTCAGGATACATCTATATCAAAAACCAAAATGAAAAAATTTCAACTTGTCTCGCCGTTTGTGCCGACGGGAGATCAGCCGGAAGCAATAGAAGCACTCACGAAAAATTTACAAAACAACGCCCGCGAGCAGGTACTGTTGGGCGTGACCGGCAGCGGCAAAACGTTTACCATGGCAAATGTTATAGCAAACGTACAACGACCGACGCTCGTTATTTCCCACAATAAAACACTTGCGGCCCAACTATACCAGGAATTCCGCGATTTTTTTCCGCATAACGCCGTATCGTATTTCGTTTCTTATTACGATTATTACCAGCCGGAAGCCTATATACCGCAATCCAATACGTATATAGAAAAAGAAACAGAAATTAACGAAGAGATAGACAAGCTCCGTCTGGCCGCCACGACCAATATTTTAACGCGGCCTGATACTATCGTCGTGGCATCTGTTTCGTGCATTTACAATATTGGCTCACCGAAGGAATACGGGCATTTTGTGCTGGAACTAGCTCCGGGAATGCGGGTCACGCGGGAAAGCATCATGGACCGTCTGGTTCAACTGCAATATGAACGCAATGATTATGGATTTAGCCGAAGTACGTTTCGCCTACGCGGGGATACGATTGATATTTTCCCTGCATATGCAGATACAGCGTTGCGGCTTGTTATTTCTGCAGACACCGTAAGTTCACTCACAAAATTGGACCCGTTAACCGGAAAAACAGTTGAGAAATTGTCAGCCGGCGTCATATATCCCGCGAAACACTACATGACGGATCCTGCGAGTTACAAAAACGTTTTTGACCGTATCCGG
>JBBTTP010000024.1:0-1127 GCA_038064215.1 Patescibacteria group bacterium
ATAAAAGCCGGAGTTCCAACAACGCTCACATACTCCTCAACGTCGTCCCGCCCGAAAAACATTCTTCTGAGCCCGCGCCCGAGCGTCTGCTCGGGTAGAATTTTTGAATCTGCCGCATAGGGTCTAAGCCCGACGATTGTCGTAACATTTTTTACATCCCAACCTTCTTTAAGCATCATCACCGAAATGATTACTTTGAACGGACTTTCCCAGCTGTCTATCTCATTTGCTTGTTTTCTAAGTAAATCAAGTTCTTCTCTACTTTTACCAGAAACACTTTCAGAAATTTCGCCGCTTTTGTTGGTGTGAATGGTCAATACTGCGCCTTTTAGGTCTGCAAAACTCGTTTCAATATATCCAGCGACTTCGTCACAATTCTTTGTATCGTCAGTCATGATAAAAAGAATTGATTTCTTACCCATTGGTTTTAGAGCATCATAGGTTTTACGCCATTCTTCAATACCGAGGTTTATATAATCTCTGTACTTTTCGCTAAATAACGCGCTTTGATTCTCTTTTAGTTTCCCTCTGCTCGCCGCATCAGGCACGACTGGATTTTTAACGACTCTTTGGTGAATAGCCTCAACGAGCGGATAGTCGGAGATTGTCTGCACAAAAATAGAGCCGTCATTTTTCTTCGGAGTAGCGGTTACGTCCAATTGCAACGCCAAGCCCGATCCTTTTTGCTTCAGACGATTGTCTATATCTTGAATGGATTTAACCCACGCGGATTTATCATCGTGGAGATGATGCGCCTCGTCATTAAGAACAATCAACTCATCTATATCTCTGACAATCATTCCGAGATCAACTGTGGAATCGTTTGTCTTTGTAACCGGCTTATCTCCTAAGAAATACGCCGAGGTATCTTCATCTTCCGGGCTTGCTTCTTTTACATCACTCTCAAAGACTCTGTGTATATTCGTAAGAAATATGTTTCCTGTATCAGAAACACTTCGCAAATCATCTTGCAGGTGAAGCGTAACCTGAAAATCGTCCTGCCAGTTTTGGCCTTGATACCCATTTTCTGGTAGAACAGGGTCGCTAAAGAATATTTTTAAACCTGAAAAATCACTTTTTATTCTCTCAAAAACAATAACGTTTGGAGTTATCAAAAGAAAATTCTT
>JBBTTP010000025.1:0-10518 GCA_038064215.1 Patescibacteria group bacterium
ATTCTCCCTTTATTAAGACGCAGCGACTGGGAAACGATGCGCTTGCCCTCTTTCAAGAGCCCGCCGGATTCTTTCATGTAAATAAAACCACGCGAAATAATCTCCGGCTCTGCAGTCACGCGGCCGGTGGACTGCTCTACCGGGACGACGACAACAACGATGCCCTCTGTCGCAATCGTCTGCCGGTCGCGCAGGACCACCTTGCCTACGTCTCCAATACCCAGCCCGTCAATCATCACATTTTCCAGTTCTAACGTTTCCGCTACTCTTGGCGGCCTGTCCGGATAAAATTCCAATACTTCTCCCTCTTCGGGAATAAGAATTTCTTGCTTCTCGTACCCCAACTCCATCGCAAGTCTCCGGTACTGCATCATGTGGCGGTACGTCCCCCCCATCGGCATGATGTACCGCGGACCCACTGCCGAAAGCATGAGCATGAGATCCCCCTGGCTCCCGTGGCCCGATACGTGCAAATCTTCCATAATGTCTGAATACGATACGCGCGCGCCTTTGCGGTAGAGCTGTTCGATCAGATTACCGACATTATGCTCGTTACCAGGTATGGGATCAGCCGAGAAAACCACGGTATCTCCCTCTTCTATACGGACAAATTTATGACTGTCGTTGGCGATACGGGAAAGGGCAGATTCCGGTTGTCCCTGGCTGCCGGCCACAATGAGAAATTGTTTGGTCGGCGGGAGCCTTCGGACATCCCGATCAAGGATAATGGCCTCGCGGGGAAACCGCATATATCCCAGCTTCACTGCTTCTTCGGTATTTTTGTCGATGCTTCTGCCGAAAAATGCGATTTTCCTGCCGTGCTTGAGCGCAATTTCAATAGCCAGCTGAATGCGCGAAATATTACTTGACTGGGTCGTAAACAAAAACTTTCCGCTGCACTGGGATAACTCCTTTTCGAGGGTTACGCCCACAATTTGTTCCGACGGGGTAAAACCGGGTCGTTCGCTTCCTAAAGAATCCGTCAGCATACACAATACTCCCCTGCGCCCGGTCTCGGTGATTTTTGCAAGCTCCGAAAGTTTACCGTCCAGCGGCGTAAAATCAAACTTAAAATCACTGCCGTGATAAAACACGCCGATCGGCGTTTGGATGATAAGGTTCGCCGCGTCCGGCACTGAGTGCGTTACCCGGGCAAAGGACACAAAAAACGGCCCGATTCGCTTTGTTTGCGTAAAGTCTACCGGTGTCACCGTCCCTCTGCTTTTTATTTCACGCAGTTTGATATTGGCAAATGCCGCAGTCAACTTCGTCCCCCACATGGGTATAGTACCGAGACGGTCATAGACATAGAGAATGCCGCCGATGTGATCATCATGACCGTGGGTAAACACGAGTCCGCGAATTTTATCCCGCTTGTTTTCCAGATACCGGACATCGGGTATAACGAGATCCACGCCATACATTTCCGGCTCCGGAAATCCAATGCCGCAATCAACGATCAGGATGTCGCGCAATTTCCCATCATACCGGTACTCATACACGTACATGTTTTTCGTCACATTGCCGGATCCGCCCAGTGGAATAATTCTTATGGAATCCTTACCAGTATGGGATGAGGAACCTTGCCAAAATTTCATAGATTTCATTAATAGCTTTCAACAAACTCTTTCATATTCTGTTCGCTTATATGGAAGCTCTTCCCTTTTCCCTCTACAATGAGGCGCGCCACTTTGCGGCAGATGCCGTTGATCGTACGCTCAAGACTTCTGATCCCGGCATCATACCCGAGCGGACGAACTAACTTCGGCCACAGCGCATCATCAATAGCTAAATTTTCGCCCGTTAATCCGGATTCATGCATGAGTTGCGGCAGCACGTAGTCGCGGGCGATTTTTATTTTTTCTTCATCAGTATAGGATGGCATCTGGATGGGCTCCAAGCGATCAAGCACGGCAGTTGCAATGTTGGTCGTATTGTTGGCGGTCGCAATAAAAAGCACTTCAGACAGATCAAACGGATAATCCAGATAGTGATCGGTGAATGCCTGATTTTGCTCCGGATCCAATAGCTCCACAAGCACTCCCATGATGTCTCCCCGTGTACTTTCCGCTACCCGATCCACTTCATCTAAAAGCACAACCGGATTTTTACTGCCCGCAAACCGGAGCCCCTTGAGGATGAGCCCAACTTCTGCATCCGGCCGCACACGGCTTTGACCGCGCAGGTCAAGCGCATCGCTCATGCCGCCAAACGGGATACGGACAAACCTACGGCCCATGGCTTGTGCTATGGATTTAGCAAGCGTGGTTTTTCCCGTTCCAACCAGTCCAACCAAACATAAAATAGGCGCGCGGCGGGCTAACATTGCGTGATTCATGTTTAATGTTAAAATGGACAGGTATTCCAAAATTTTCTCTTTTACCGGTGCCAAACCATAGTGATTTTTATCCAAAATTTCCCGCGCGCGGGAAATGTCCAACAAATCTTCGGTGCGGCTATTCCACGGCAAACTCACGACGAGATCAATGTAATTGAGCATTTGCTCTATGTGGACCCGCGCCGCAATATCCCCTTCGATCCGGATAATTTCTTCCAGATTTCCGGCAACGCGCAACGCTAATTCTTTGGGGAGTTTCGCCGCATCAACTTTTTTTTGAAGCTGGGCCACCTCATCGGAGAGTTTTGACATGCTTCTATACTATCAGAAATTAAAATCTCTTTCTTCCACGGTCAAATGGCCGATGCTCACGCGGCGGAGAAACTTTCTTTGCATCTTCTCCGAACAGCATGGAGAGATTGACCCTGCCCTGGTCATCTATTTCCATAACCCGTACTTTCACTTTTTGGCCAATCGTTACTACATCATTCGGATTACTCACAAAACCCGTTGCCATCTGCGATACATGCACCATACCTTCTTTACCGGGGGTAATTTCTACAAACGCACCAAACGGCAAAATCCGTTTCACTTCTCCTTCATATTCTTCGTCCGGCTTCACTTCGCGCGTCATGCCCTGCACCCATGCCACGGCCTTGGCGACTGCATCTGCGTCTATACCGGAAATCATGACCGATCCGTCATCTTCTACGTCTACTGTGGCACCCGTCACGGCGATAATCTGCCGTATCATTTTGCCGCCCGGACCGATGACTTCTCCGATTTTCTCAACCGGAATTTTGACGACCTGGACTTTCGGCGCATACTGGGAAAGATTTTTGCGTGGAACGCTAATGACCTTTGTCATTTTTTCCAAAATCACCAGCCGGGCAACGTGGGCGCGCGAGAGGGTTTCTTTGATAATCTCATCCGTCAATCCATCGATCTTCATGTCAAGTTGGATCGCGGTGATGCCGTTTTTGGTACCTGCCACTTTAAAATCCATGTCCCCGGCAAAATCCTCGATCCCCATGATGTCCGTCAGAAGGATAAACTTTTTCTTGTCCGTCATAAGACCGATCGATATGCCAGCTACCGGCTCTTTGATGGGCACGCCTGCATCCATAAGCGCAAGCGTAGAACCGCACGTCGATGCCATAGAGGTGGATCCGTTGCTGCTCATAATTTCAGACACCAGCCGGATCGTATAGGGAAAATCTTCTTCTGACGGAATGACCGACAGCAGTGCCCGTTCAGCAAGAGCTCCGTGTCCGATCTCGCGCCTGTTGGGCGTCCCCATGCGTCCTGTTTCTCCCACCGAATACGGCGGCATGCTGTAGTGATGGATGTACCGCTTTGATTCTTCTCCGGCAGGGCTTTCGATAAGCTGTTCCAGTGACGGCGTACCCAGGGTGGCAACCGTCAATGCCTGCGTTTGGCCGCGCTTAAACATTGCGCTTCCGTGCGTCCGGGGAAGTATTCCGACTTCAATATCAATCGGCCGAACCTCATCGAGTTTTCTCCCGTCCACGCGCTTGGCGTGTTCCAGAATATTTTGGCGCACCTGTTTTTTAAAGAGCGTATCCAGCGCCGCTTCAATATCTTTTACGGTGTACTCTGTGCCATACGCTTCGGCAATGGTTTTAGCTAAAAGAATCATTTCCTCCCCGCCGAATTCTTTTTCCGCTTTTTTGGCAAACGCTTCTTCCATCTCTTTTTTGTAGTCTTTTGCAATTTTTGTTTTCAAATCTTCCTGTTCCGTAGCTTCCACCACAGCAACTTTTTTCTTCCCTACTTCTTTTGTAAGTTCATTGATGAGGTCGATTATTTTTGCATTTGCAATTTTAGCTAAAAGCACGGCTTCAACCACTGTTTCTTCCGGCGTCTCACAGAAGCCGCCTTCCAGCATGACCACTTTTTCGGCGTTTGAAGAAACGACAAAATCAAATTCACTGTTGGCTTGTTCGGTAATCGTGGGATTAATGACCAATCCGCCGCCGTTGCCGTCCACGCCTTTCACATACCCCATGCGCACCGCAGAAACCGGCCCGTTCCAGGGAATTGGGGAAACGGCGATTGCGGCGGCCGTTGCGACGAAACCCAACACATCCGGATCATTTTCACCATCTACGGAAAGCACGGTGATCACCACCTGCACATCATGTTTATAGGATTTCGGAAATAACGGGCGGATGGACCGGTCAATCACGCGACCGGCCAGTACGGCATCATCCGTAGGCCTGCCTTCACGTTTGACCCATCGGGATCCTTTAATGCGGCCGCCGGCGTACAACCGCTCAACATATTCAACACTTAATGGGAAATAATCGAGCGTCGTTTCGCGGCTGGAAGCAGTCACCGTAGCCAACACCATCGCATCGCCATACCGCGCAAGCACCGCAGCACTCGCCTGTTCGGCAAACCGGCCAACTTCCAAGCTTAACGTTCTGCCGCTTAATTCTATGGATTTCGTAATTATTTTTTGTGCCATAAATAGCAATCGTCACTTGCCTAATCCAAGCTTTGACAAAATATCGCGACTTCGCTTCGTATCTTTTTTCCCAAGATAGTTGAGGAGCCGTCGGCGCTTACTGACAATGCCCAACAGTCCCCTACGAGAATGATTATCCGACGGGTTCGTCTTCAAATGCGCCACGAGCTTGTCAATGCGTTTAGTCAGTAACGCGATCTGTACTTCCGGGCTGCCGGTGTCTCCCTGTTTTACCTGAAATTGCTCAATGATGTCTTTTTTTGCCTCACCGGGAGCTGCCACTGCTTCTTCTTTTGGAGCATTTTTCGGGGCCTTTGCAGGTTTTGCCGCTTTTGAAGCTTTTGCGGCTTTCGCTGCTGGAATTGCTTTTCCTGCTTTTTTCGCAGCTACTTTTTTTTCTTTTACGACTTTTGCCATAAGAGGGTAAATAATGTATAAAAAGGAGCCTTTACGTGCTCCAATAGTCCTATTTTAGCACAAATGAGATTGTTTTACAACAGCAGCGTCAACCCGTTCTTCTTGTAGTGCAGATCGAAAGAAAACACCGTGTTGATCCCCATGGAACGGCAAATAGCGATATTCGCGCAGTCCGTCAGCGATACATTTTTGGAGGTTTGTTTCTTGAATATTTCTATGGTCGTTTGGGATAACGCTTGATTGACATACACAATAGTGATATTCGCCTTCAAAAGCAAAACAAAAAGTAAATTTGCACAATCTTTTCCGAAATACATGCTTACCTTTGTAGCAACTTCATCAATTGTTTCCCAGCTTGTCGTAAGTTTCTCTTGGGCCTCATTGAGGCGATCAAACATGGCGTTTGCCTTCATGTGATGGGCATCTTGAATCGCGAGAATTCCGATAAAGGCATCGGAGTCGATAAAAATCATGGGTATTTGTACAGATACTTGTCGTTCGTCGCAAAATCAGGAGGAAGCTTTACGTTCTTTTTGGCCATATATTTTGCCAGTTTTTTCAGTGCCACATAGATAGACATCTTCTTTTTTGGACGGACATCTCTCTCTAAGGATCGCGTAACAAGCTTAGAGAAGCTCAATTTACGGTTTGCCGCTGCAAGCCGAGCAGCCTCTAAAATATCCTGCGGGATAAGTACCTGTACCCTGATTAACATACTAAGCACAGTATACACACTGTGTAGTGTGTATGTCAAGAGGTCAAAGCAAATTCGAGCTTTTGAAAATTTTTGGTTTCAGCCAGTCTGCCGGGGCTGCCGGTGACGCGACACGCAGAGAGGAAACCGTTTCTGTTTTTGGCATATCTAAGGTAACCCGCTCTCCGGACGGCACTTCTTCCGATACTGCGGGTTTGGCACCGAACCGCTTGCCGCCTGCTTTCACACACACCGCAGCCAACTCAAACACGCGGGCCGTTACATTTGCTCCCTGAAACATATTCGTAGCTCCATGCAAGGCATTGAGGATATTGGTCGCGATATCGACTGTTAGCTGAACACCTGCACCGGAAAGCAATTGAGCCACGACTTCTGCAGTCGTCGATGCCTGGGAATTAACCACATTAATCTGCCCGTACAAGGCATTGTTCGGATGGCGGTCTACATTGATAATGGGCTTCCCTGCATACAAATCTTTATCGTCTTCATACAGCTTTTTGAGACCTCCCAGGTGAATGGTATCTACCGCAAAAATACAATCCGCAGCAGCGTTGGCATGGGAAAAATGCACTTTATCTTGGTTAAATGAGTCAAAGCCGGGACGCGGCTCAATGACGAGATTAAACGTCGCGCCCTCGATGTTATAGCTGACTTTTTCAATCGACCCCTCAACGTAATCCAGTGAAATGACAAAGTTTTTTTTGGATAATTCACTTACTACCTTATTGGCTCCGACGTAATTTGACAAAGCAACGGTCATGGGGTCCGGACACGCTACGGTGACTTTTTTTCCGAGGCTCGTTAACCCCAGATACAACGCAAGCGTACTCCCCATGCTGTCATCGGTTGGGTTCTCGTGCGTGACGATAAGCACATTATGTGCTTTGTCTAAAAGTTCCTTAACCTTGGTAATATCAGTAGGTATATCCATTATTATCCTGTAATAACGGGGATTATAGCATCTTGGAGCATAAAATCAACTTTTCTGTCAAAAAGGACCCCGCACTCCGAGCCTTTTTCCACCTTCGTCACGTCCTCTTTCCCCACCCGCAGGGATTTCACTTTTGCCCGGGCGACTTCAGCTTCCGCTCGCATGATTTTGACCGTATCGCCGCGGGCAAGCCTCCCGGCTGTGATTTTTGTACCGGCCACGCGCTGTTTTTCAAACGGAAACTCTGCTATCACCGTACCAGCGCCCAACTCCCGCTCGCGGGTCAGCACTTCTTTCATACCTGCCACCACATCCGCAAGCTCACCCAAAAGTTCGTAAATAATTTGATATGTGCGGAATATCACTTTTTCCGTCTCTGCAAGCTTTGCCACGCTCCCCGGGCACTTCACATTAAAACCCACGACAAACGCACCAGTGGACTTCGCCAAGAGGATATCTGCATCAGAAATATCACCGACGCTGCTGCTTACCACCCGGATCCGCTCCGAAAATGCAGCAGTGATGGCTTCTAACGATCCGGCAGTATCGGCTTTCAAAATAATCACAAGTTTTTCTTTTTCCTGTTCATCCACGGGCTTGAGCCAGTCTGGCATTGCTTCGGCAACATCAACCGCAATACCACCTGCTTCCTGTTTTGTTTCGGCTCCCGCAGCAGGAACTGCAACACCCGTTACGATCGCTCCTACTGCCGGAAGTTTGGTAAACCCCAGTACCTCAACCGGCTTACTCGGCCCAGCCTCTTTAACGACAACACCATGTTCATCAAACATAGCCCGCACTTTAGCGACAAGTGTTGATCCTTCATACAACGCAATGCCCGCGAGCAATGTCCCTTTTTTGACGACAACAGACGCTACCATGCCGCGGCCATGATCTATGCGGGTTTCTATCACCACTGCCTCCAAAGGCCACCCCTTTAAGGGGTCACCCGCAAGCTCTTTCATCTGAGCAACGAGAAGAATAAGATCAAGAAGCTCCTTCACACCGGTTCCGGCTTTCGCAGATACAAGTGCCACCGGTACATCGCCGCCAAACCCTTCTACCTGCACGCCGGCTTTTGCCAAATCCTGCTTCACACGGTCCACGGAGGCCGCGGGAAGGTCAATTTTATTGATAACGACGATCATGGAAGCGCCCGAAGCTTTTATTTGGTCAATGGATTCTTTCGTTTGCGGCTTGACGCTGTCATCTGCCGCCACCACAAGGAGCGCGATATCAGCTACTGCTGCTCCCCGGCTTCGCATCTTGGCAAACGCCTCATGCCCGGGAGTATCGATGAACGTAATGAGCTGATCTGTTTTGATACGTTGATTCCCGGTATCCGAAGCTAAATTAACCTGATACGCACCGATACGCTGGGTAATCCCACCGTGTTCGCGGGCGGCAACAGAAGTTTTCCTGATGGTATCTAAAAGCGTGGTTTTTCCGTGGTCAACGTGACCCAATACCGCCACAATCGGCGGCCTGCCCGCAACGCTCTCGCTTGCGAGACGGGCGGGCCTGAATGAAGAGGACTCCTGTTGTTTTTGACCTGTCATATAGTATGGTCACGCGCCGACAATTCATACCGTATCCGGTACTTGATCCGCTGTTTTTTGTTCTTCTTTTTTTTCTTCGGGTTGATCTTGCGCTACTGGCCCTACTGGGCCTTGCGTTGCTCCTTTTCCCCGGATATCGATCTTCCAACCCGTAAGCTTGGCTGCCAGTCGCACGTTCTGCCCATCCCTGCCAATAGCTAAAGACAACTGGTCATCAGGAGCAAGCACCAGCGCAGATTTTTTCTTTTCATCAAGGATAATTTCCAGCTCTTTGGCAGGCGCAAGCGCCGCTGCGATAAACTGCTTCGCATCATCATTCCATTGGATGATATCGACTTTTTCACTGCCCCCCAACTCTGCAATCACCGCCTGCACGCGAACTCCCTTTTGCCCGACACAGGAGCCTACTGGGTCTACACCGGATTGATTGGAATACACAGCAAGCTTGGTGCGTCCGCCTGCTTCCCGAGCGACAATCCGAAGTTCAACAGCTCCTGACGCCACTTCCGGAACCTCCCTCTTGAACAATCCTTCAACCAGGCCCTTGTGTGCCCGGGATACAATAATTTCATTGCCCCGTGATGTTTCACGGATGCCTTCGATATAAAACGTCAGTCTCTGATTCAGGTGATAGCGCTCGCCCTGACTTTGCTCGGAAGGAGGCATCACGGCTTGCGTACGGCCGATATCAATGATCACGTTCGGGCCATCAAACCGAAGCACCATACCGGGCACTATGGACCCGATTTTCGTCTGGAAGTCTGCAAGCACTGCCTGTTTTTCTGCTTCCCGGATGCGCTGGAGAATAACCTGCTTGGCAGTCTGGGCGGCAATACGGCCAAAACCCGGAGGTGTAATATCTTTGTTGTCTTTGGCGATTTTTGCTTCTCCGGTGTCGGGATTGAGGTCTACAGTCATAACATCAAGCTCGGTGGCGCCGTAATCTTTGCGGTATGCAGCCAAAATCGCAGCCTTAATGGTTTCCAATACCACGGCCGGGTCAATACCCCGCTCGGTGGCGACCTGATTAAGTGCTAATGAAAATTCGCTTTTTATCGTTGCCGGCATCGTTAGTGTCCACAGACGATCCGCGTCTTAGCGGGAGCCTAGTGGCCTCTCGACCCCGCACGCTCTCGCGTTGTGGGGTAATTTAATAAAAAAGGCGGGACCATCCCACCTCTATCTCTTCAAACCTTCCTTATTATAGCACGCTTCTATCCTCGGTCAAGTTCTTGTCCGTTGCCCGAAACCCGAAACGGATTAAGCACAGCGATTTCTTCATACATCGTAAAATCCCTGTCATTATCCGTCGCTATCTTTTTGATGCCGTGCGTGAGCATGGTGGCGACCAAGTACGCGTCAAAAATCCGATTGGCGGCCCGCGTATACTTATGCATAAGTACCATGGCGATAGGGAGCGTTTCTTCGGTTGGAGAAATAATCGTCGCGGCCTTGGCAATGGCATCGACTGCTTTTTCCGCCTGAAAAAACGTCATGGGGTGAGAAAATTTCGCGTGGGTAAGGACACGCATTCCCTCGAGAATGTTCTGGTGTGCGACAATCAGATCGCTCTGGTTTTGACTAAGAAATCGCTTCGCCTGGTTGTGTTTGGGCGACGCGCTATTGATCGCGTAGATGATGAGGTTGGTATCAATCAGCATGGACTGCCGGTTCAGGGTAGTAGTCGTCTCTGGTTAAATTGTCCAAAGGTACCCCCAAATCATGGGTATGAAAGACCAGTCGTCGAGCCTTACGTGTTGCGGCTTTAGCAAGATAGTCTTCAAGTGCTCGGTGCGCAACAGCTTGAAATGTTGTGTCTTCTTCAAGTGCTTTGCGTTCCACAGCCTTTTTTAGGTCCGGTCGAAGCCTGATCGTCGTACGAATAAGTTGCATATATCCCTAGTTTGACATATTTATGTCTATATGTCAAGTGTATTATGCATTTTCCAATTCTTCCAGAAGTTCCCGCTGTCTTCGTGAAAGGTGAGTGGGGATGGTGAGTTTGATGCGGACATACTCATCTCCGCGGCCGCTCCCTCGTACGTGAGGCACGCCTTTGCCACGCAA
>JBBTTP010000026.1:0-1115 GCA_038064215.1 Patescibacteria group bacterium
GCAATACAAAAGCGTACGTCGTCACCACAACTCCCTCCCGCATGGCAAATGTCCAGATGTCCTCCGGCACGCTTTCAGAAATAAGTACGACTATGGTAGCACCGGCATTCCGTCCGTCCTCACGAAGCTTTGGGAGCCAACTCGGGGTCCACTTGGCCCGCTTGGTTTCCCAAAGGATGATGCCTGCAGCTTTGCCCGCCTGATTTTTGACGGTCTGGATGATGTCTGCCCCCTGGGTACCCTTGCCGACGGGGGCAATATCATCATAGATAAATGCGGATTTTAACTTTTCCTCGATATTAAGCTCGAGGACCTCTCCCTGGAGCTGCTGGGACTTTTGGGCGAGTTTGTTTTTGGCATCATCCAGCGACTTTTTCGTATCTTCCAATTGTTTTTTCAGTTCCAGCACTTCCATCTGGGATTTTTCTCCGATGGTTTTAGCAAGATTCTCCCGGGTTCTATCAATCGCTTCATTGAGGCGCTTCTCATACTCGAGGGCCCTTTTCTCGTCCTGATCTTTGAGATCCCTAATAGATTTATTGAGCTCCAAAAGTTGCCCGGTAAGCGCTTTGTTTTGTTCCCGTAGTTCAGTTACTTGATTTTCCCGGTCCTTCATCTGGACAGACACATCTGCCACAGCTTTTTCCCGAGCAGATTTCTCTATCTCGGCTCGCAGGCGAACTTTAACCTGCTCTTCTACCTGATGAAGAAGCGCCTGTGAAATTTCTATCTCTTCCCCGCACTTCGTGCATTTTATGGTAGTACTCATGATAGAGGCATTGTAAACGATTGACATGCGCGTGAAAAGGTGTCTATGATAGATTCATGAAGTTTCTTAAAACGCTTCTTTTTCTTTTTGTCCTCCTTCTTTTCTCCATAAAAGCTCCGTCTGTTGCCGCACAGGAAACAAATATGATGCCTTTTCGCCCACCGGATACGACGCCCATTCTCGGGCAAGAGCACGCCTATTCGGTAATGTTTCGCGGAAACGGCGACGCAATGGTCACCATGCGCGCAACCTTTACCAACGAAGAAGAAGGGCCAATCAATATCCTCTCTTTCCGTATTCCCCGCGTAGAACCGCGCCGCGTGAGTGCATTTCAGATTATCCGCGA
>JBBTTP010000027.1:0-1662 GCA_038064215.1 Patescibacteria group bacterium
AAGCAATTATCGATGCGACGCACGACCTCGTGTGTGCATACAAGCCCAATACCGCATTTTATGAGGCGAGAGGAGTGGAGGGGATTACGGAATTGAAGATGACCTGTGATTATATCCGAGAGAAGTACCCGGATATTGCCCTCATCCTTGATGCTAAACGGGCGGATATTGGGAGTACCAACGAAGGCTATGTTAAATATGCCTTTGATTGGCTTGGTGCGGACGCGATTACCCTTCACCCGTATCTTGGAAAAGAAGCCCTCAAACCATTCTTAGATCGCAAAGATAAAGGGTGCATTATCCTTTGCCGCACCTCGAATCCCGGGGCGGGGGAATATCAAGATTTGAAGCTGGATTCCGGGAATCAAGCGATCGAACTGTATCAACGAGTGGCGAAAAATGTCGCTAACGATTGGAATTACAACGGGAATTGCGGGTTAGTAGTTGGGGCAACCTACCCTGAAGAACTTACTATTGTGCGACGTATTGTGGGGGAAATGCCTATTCTAATTCCCGGCATTGGCGCACAGGGAGGCGATATCGAAAAGACGGTCAAAGCAGGTGTTGACAGTGGGGGCAAAAACGCTATCATCAACTCATCACGCGCTGTTATTTTTGCCGGAAACGGCAGTAATTTTGCACAGAAAGCAAGAGAGACAGCATTAAAATTAATCAAAGAAATTAATATATATCGATAGAGTACGGACCGGATTCCCGCCTTCGCGGGAATGACAAAGAATTATGGCATACGATGTGATCGCAATCCTCAAAAAAGTCGGTGCAGTTCTCACGGACGATCATTTCGTCTATACATCCGGCAAGCATGGTAGCGTCTATATCAATAAAGACGCAGTGTACCCACATACCGAAGAAACCTCAAAAATCGGACAGATGTTCGCCGGGAAATTTAAGGATATGGATATTGATGTCGTGGCGGCGCCCGCATTGGGCGGTATCATCCTGTCCCAGTGGACGGCCTACCATTTATCCAAGCTAAAGAATAAAGAAATTTTGGGCGTTTACACAGAAAAAACACCGGAAAAAAATCAAATTTTTACCAGAGGATACGATAGATTGGTGAAAGGAAAAAATGTATTAGTGATTGAAGATCTCACAACCACCGGCGGTTCTGTTAAAAAAGTAGTTGACAGCGTCAGGGAAGCCGGAGGGAACGTCGTTGCCGTATGCGTCATGGTCAATCGGGATCCTAAAAATGTCACCAGCAGCACTGTGGGCGCGCCATTCTCATCACTGGGAGAATTGTTGGCCGATGCAGTGGATGAAGGCGCGTGTGAACTTTGTCAAAAAGGAGTGCCGGTAAACACGACTGTCGGGCACGGGAAGAAATTTATGGAGGAGCACAAAAAATGAAAAACGTTACCATTGTTTCGCACCCATTAATCGATCATTCCCTTACCATTCTCCGCGATAAGGATACCAAAACCGAAGAATTCCGGCGCCATGCCGATGTGGTATCCAAGCTCATCCTTATTGAAGCGACCAAACAGCTGAAGTTAATGGATAAAAAAGTTGGAACCCCGCTGGCTCCGTTTACCGGAAAAGAATTAAAAGATGACATCATTGTTGTGCCGGTACTCCGGGCCGGGCTTGCTATGCTGATCGCGCTTAGGGATTTTCTCCCCGCCGTATCAGTAGGATTTA
>JBBTTP010000028.1:0-8355 GCA_038064215.1 Patescibacteria group bacterium
GAGGTAGATCCGAAGGATCATAAGGTGCGAAGAGGCAATAGAATAGGAGCGTGGTTTCCTACTCCCGGTGAAACGAAAACAGTAGGAATACTCACCATACGCCGTACATAACTATTCCCCATACTATCCGCCTGATGTATCGAAAAATGTTCATGGTTAATATGACTGACCGAATAACCAGCGGTGAGTCGCCGATTTGCCGCAGTGAACGCACGCACCAGTTTCGTTCTCTGCATCAAGCGGCAGGCAACGCGTCGCGGCTTTGGTCGCTTCTTTAATAGCCGCTTCGCATGAGTCCTCTTCGCACCAAAACGCACGGATGAACCCGCGGGTGGTTTTCATGATCTCCTCAAATTCGCCAAACGACGTGGCATCGCGTGTGTTGTCAATCAAATGCTTTCGCGCTTTGGCAAAAAGCGACGTTTGGATATCCTCCAGCACTTTTTCAATCCTGGGTAACATTTCTTTCCGCTCTACCACGATTTTTTCCCCGGTGTCACGCCGTGCCATGGTGACACTTCGGTCTTCCATTTCCTTACGTCCTATTTCCAGCCGGACGGGCACGCCTTTCACTTCCCATTCGTTAAATTTCCGGCCGACGGACTGGCTGTCCCGGTCATCTAACCGGGTACGGATCCCCTGACCCACCAGCGCGTCGCGTACCTCACCGCAATATGCTATCAACTGTTCATTATCCTGCTCATTCTTGAAAATCGGAATGATGACTGCCTGAATGGATGCAATCTTCGGGGGCAGTACAAGACCGCTGTCATCCCCGTGTGTCAAAAACAATCCGCCGAGACTTCGGGTAGAAAACCCGAATGACGTTTGCCAGACAAATTCCGATGTTCCCTCCCTCGACTGAAACGATATTTCAAACGACTTGGAAAAATTCTGTCCCAGATTATGGCTAGTTCCGCCCTGGAGCGCTTTCCCGTCCGGCATAAGCGCCTCGACGGTAAACGTCGTTTTGGCACCGGCAAACTTTTCTGTTTCACTTTTCTTCCCTAAAACAACCGGAACGGCATAGTACTCTTCATAGACCTTCCGATACCACTCGAGAGCTGATAGCACCATATCAACTGCTTCTTCTTCCGTTTCATGTGCCGTATGGCCTTCCTGCCACAAAAATTCGGTCGTTCGCAAAAACAGGTATGTCCGTTTTTCCCATCGGACTACATTGTTCCATTGGTTGATGAGGATCGGAAGATCCCGCCAGCTATGTATCCACTTGGCATACATGGCATACATGATGGTTTCTGATGTAGGGCGAACAACAAGTGGGTCTTTAAGTTTTTCCCCGCCGCCGATGGTCACGATGGCAAGCTCCGGCGAAAATCCCGCGACGTGTTCTTTTTCTTTTTCAAGAAGCGATAGTGGGATGAAGAGAGGAAAGTAGGCATTCTGCACGCCTTTTGTCTTCATGAGGCCGTTAAAAATCTCCTGTACCTTTTCCCAAATGGCAAACCCGTAGGGACGGATTACCATGCACCCTTTCACCGGCGCATAGTCAGCAATTTCCGCTTTGAGTATGACGTCTGTATACCAGTCCGACAGATTTTCGGATTTCTTCTTGAGTTCTTTTTTTTCAAATGTTGCCATAGGTATCGATACCTTCTAGTATATCCTTTTTCCGAGTTTTGCATCAGGGTCAGGACGCAAGAGTTCGTAGCCACCTTCTTCTCGCTCTGCTCCCAACGTGAGTACTTCTGAAAAAAATGGGCCGATTTGTTTGATGGGAAAATTCACGACACAAACCACTTGTCTGTCAAGCAGTTCTTCTTTTTTGTAATTAGTTATCTGAACGCTTGAATGTTTGACACCAATTTCCGAACCAAAATCAATGGTCAGTTTATACGCAGGTTTCCTCGCCTCCGGAAAGTCGTCGACAGCGATAATTTTTCCGACGCGAATATCTAGTTTTTGAAAATCATCATAGGTTGCCATAGTTATCTATTTAAATATATTGTACCAGAAGCGGGTGCATCTGCATCACTACCGCCAAGAAGTGCCGCATCGGTTAATCCACAAGAAGGCATACCATCAGGGAAGATTTTATCAATTGTGTCTGTTCTTTTTCTTCTAACATAATAATCCACAAAAAAACCCGCCACATACCCACTTTGGATAAGGACGAGTCGTAATCGTGGTACCACCTTACTTGCTTCTCGATTGTGCGATTTTTTACGGTTTCGCCTCCGTCAGTCTTACTGTGCCCTCCGAAGCTTTATGCGAAGGAGGAATTTCCTCGACTGCAGCGATTCGCTTGGCCGGAAACCAAACTTATAACGCTTGTATTGAATACGATATTAGTATAGCACACGCGATATATTACAGTCAATGATATAGTTTGATATTTTGATTCCCGGTATCGGAAGCTAAGCTACAGCCTATAGTTATTGGGATCTACATTACTCCTTCTCCGTTTTCTTTTCGTCTTTTTTATCATTGCTTTTTTTATCACTCTCTTCTGCCTTTTTTTCTTCTTTCCTTTCCTTTTTTTCCGCCTCGCGGGCGACGTGCTCCATCTCTTTAATGGTTTGCTGAATTTGGACCTGTGTCTGAGAAATTTCCGCTACTGCCATCGCAGTTTTTGCCGGCTCTTCCGGGCGATTCGGCGACGTACGCAGTGCCGGGGCTACGGGGGGCGCTGTGACAATCGGTATTGCCGTTGGTGCCGCGCGCGCTGGCACGGTCTGTTGCTCCGGCTGTACCGCTATCGGAGCAGCTAGTTCCTGCCGCACTGGAGCCGGTGTAGACGTTGTTCCTGCAACCGTCTGTTTCTGCTTTTCTAACTGACCCGAAAGCTTTGTAAGCGTTTCTATATAATTTGTGGCAAGTTCTTTTTGCACTTTCGCGTTCGGTGCTTCGGTAATCACGGTCTTCGTTATTGCCAGCTGATCATTAAGATATATAAGCCCCTCAACTGATGCTTTATCTGCTAAAAGCCGCGACGCTTCAGAAAATCTGCGTTCGGTGTATTTTACCTGAAGGTTCCCTTTTGTCTCGTACGATGGGCTCGCGAGGACCAACAGCGTTTGTTCCAGCGCCCGCTTCATGCCGTACGTACTATCACCAGGAACACTATTCCATGAAACAACGACCATAATCGTAGGTACCGCAAATGTCAAAAGGAAACCCCAAACGATTCTGTCCAACAGTTTGCCCATATGCTCTACCCCCCACGGACAAGACGCAGAATATCGTTAATAGAGATAAGCAAGACTAAAAGAAGCAGCACGATCATACCGATCTGGTGCGTAGATTTTTCAAACGCAGGCTTGATTTTTTTACCGATCAATTTCTCTAAAAACACAAATGCGAGTCTGCCTCCGTCCAGCGCCGGAATCGGGAGAATATTGAGAACTGCCAAATTAAGCGAAAGGATGCTCATAAATTCCAAGACCGCTTTCCAGCCAAATTTTACCGCTTCCCCGGTCACCTGGGCTATGCCGATAGGACCTGCAACTTCGCTCCATACCGGCTGGAGAGTCGCAAGCCGCCACAGCATCCGGCCAATCGAGCGAAGCATCTCGCCCGCGCGTTGAATATTAATCTTTGTCGCTGCGATTGGCGCTTCGCTCATCGGATACACGTTAAATTCCAAATCAGAAATCGCCACCCCCATAGGTCCTTCACCCTTGGGATATTCTTTTCGGGGGACAAGCAATACCGTCAGTTCTTTCCCATCACGGACTAACGTGAGCTGCACCTGTTCTCCCTGGTGTAATTTTGTTTCTTCTATAAGTTCCTTAGGTAACCTAAGTTCCCTAGGTAACTTAGATAATGGAGAAACAATAGAAATAATCCTGTCTCCAATCTTAATTCCTGCTTTTTCCGCAGGGCTCCCCGCTACCACTTTTTCCACATGCACTCTGCCCGACGGCTCCATGACGCCCTGCGTGAGCAAATACGTGGTAATACCCACGGCAACGATAAAATTCATTGCCACCCCGGCAATCAAAATCGCTGCCCGCTCCTTCTTGCTCCTCGCCCAGAATAAATGCTTCGCATTTTTCTGGGTAAACCCGGAATTTTTAGACTCCTCATCCTCCCCTGCAAGCTTCACAAACCCACCGATCGGCAACCAGTTCAGTGAATATATGGTGTTCCGAATTTTCTTTCCCCACATCCGCGGCGGCAAACCGAACCCGAACTCTTCCACCGCCACACCGATGAAACGCGCGACGGCAAAGTGTCCCAACTCATGGACAAATACGAGGATGCTTAAAATCGCAAAAAATATAAGGGCAGTCACCAACATATTATACCTGCATCAGCTCCGCTTCTTTCTTCTCTCCCAAACTATCAATCTCTGCAATCATTTCGTCGGTAAGTTCCTGCACCAATTTTTCGCCGTGTTTCTGTTGGTCTTCGGATACATCGCCTGCCGCTTCCTGTTTTTTAATATCCCGCATCGCATCACCCCGAATTTGGCGTATCATAACGCGCCCGGCTTCCAATTTTGTTTTGGCAAGTTTCAGATACTCCAACCGCCGTTCTTCAGAAAGTGACGGGATAGAAATGCGAATTATCTCCCCGTCAATCACCGGCGTCAGCCCCACGTTTGCCTCTAAAATCCCCCGCTCGATATCACCAGTCTGCGATGGATCATAGGGCGCAATCACAATAGTTTTTGCATCCATCGTGGTAATCGTTGCCATTTCCATGAGTCTAAGGCGCTGACTGCCGCCGTATGCCGGGATGACAATGTGTTCTACAAGTGCAGGGGTTGCTCGGCCGGAACGGATAGAAGAAAGATCGTTGTGAGTTACCGCGATGGCTTTGCGCATTTTTTCGCGGGTCTGGTTCAGAAGTGCATCAATCATTCGCGTTTTATCGTATCACCCAATTGCATTCTTGTAAATCGAGCAATCGTAACATTTTCACCGACCTTGGCAATCACTTGCTTGATGAGGTCGCCAATCGTTATGCTTGCGTCGCGTATGTACGGGCTTTGCAAGAGGTCCTCTTGCGAAGACGGCTGCATGGCCGCTACTTGGAGCGCAATTTCATGGGCAAGTTTTTTAAAGTCATCCGTGCGCGCCACAAAATCCGTCTCCGAGCGGAGTTCTAAAAGAACTCCCACTTTTCCGGTGGCATGGACGTAGGATTCGATAATCCCCTGTGATGCTTCGCGGTCCTGCTTTTTTTCGGCTTTGGCGACACCGCGAACGATAATGAGTTTTTTAGCTTTTTCAAAATCACCATGCGCATCCTCGAGCGCCTGGCGGCAATCGGAAACGCCGGCACTGGTCTCTTCGCGAAGTTTTTTGAGCTGGTCTAAGGAGATCTTCATGCTTTCTTTGGTCTTCCGGTTTTTTTCTTTTCTACAACCTTTTCTGCCGGCTTATCCGCTACGACCGTTACTTCGGCGGGTTTATCATCAATTTTTTCTACTGGCTTTTCTTCTGTCTTCCGTGCTTCGTTCGCCTTGTTCGCACTGGCAACTTCTTTTTCCCGCAGTTCTTTTCCTTCCCGGTATGCCTGTGCAATCGCGTGCGTGATGTATTGGATAGACCCGACCGCATCATCATTGGCTGGTATTACGTAATCGATTCCCTCCGGATCTGCATTGGTATCGACAATTGCGACAATCGGCACGCCCCGGCGCTTGGCTTCTGCCACTGCTGATGCTTCTTTTTTGATATCCACGATAAAGAGTGCCTGCGGAATATTTTTGAACACGAGCACGCCGCCGTAATACACCTTGAGTCTCTTTAAATAGTGACCGAGCTTAGTCTGCTCGTGTTTGGGAAATTTTTTCCATCCGCCGTTTGCCTGCTCGTCGGTCATCCGGTTGATTTTTTCGATATTTTTCCGGACCTGGTCCCAATTGGTCAAAAAGCCGCCGATCCAGCGCTGGATAAAGTACGGCGCGCCGACTGCTTCCGCTTCCTGCTTTACCACACCCTGGGCCTGGCGCTTGGTCGCAACGAACAGTACCTCGCCGCCGTTTTTTGTAAGTTCATGGATAAACGCAACCGCTTTTTCAAGCCCTGCTTTCGTTTTGGCTAAATCAATGACGTGAATGCCGTCTTTTTTGGTGTAGATAAACTCCGCGGCCTTGGGGTGCCACCGCTCGGCCTTGTGGCCAAAGTGACAACCTGCTTCCAGAAGTGCTTGTAATGTGATTTCTTCCATGTATCTTCTTATTTCCGCCACGCAACCTATATGCCTTATGCAGAAGATACCGTTGCGTGTGAGTATTTGTTCCTTATGGAACGGGAAACTTCTTCGTTAAGATTTTAACAGACTTTGCTATGGATTGCAATTGTTTATTTTGATGAAGCTCTCGCCGGACTTTTTTCAAAAATGCTCCCCGCTCTTCTTTTGCTTTTGGAAGGCAGTAATGGGAAACTTCGCGGATCACCTGAGCTATCCACTCCCCTATTTGCTTCATCTCTTTTTCCTTCATGCCGCGGGTAGTTATTGCCGGCGTCCCAAGGCGAATGCCGGAGGGATAAAAGGGTGGGTTGGGATCGTGCGGCACGCTGTTGCGGTTGACCACGATACCGGCAACTTCCAAAGCTTCCGCGGCGATGTTGCCGATGACCCCTTGTGGTCGTAGATCCACCACCATCAAGTGATTGTCTGTTCCCCCGGTTGACAGGGTGCAACCCTGTCGTTGGATTGTTGCAGCAAGAACCTTGGCGTTATCAACGACTTGCTTGGCATAGCGCTTGAAGGTGGGTTGCGATGCTTCGTGGAGACAAACGGCAATTGCGGCCGTTACATTGTCATGCGGTCCTCCCTGGAGGCCGGGGAAAACGGCTTTATCTATTTTCTCTCCCATCTTCGGGTCTTTGACAAGGCCTTGCCCTGTCACCAATAGGACTGCGCCCCGCGGCCCGCGCATAGTTTTATGCGTCGTAAACATCACAATATCTGCATACGGTATCGGGCTTGTGTGAACCCCTCCGACCACAAGTCCCGCAATGTGGGAAATGTCAGCGAGAAGCAATGCTCCCACGCTATCGGCGATGGCTTTCCACTTTTTCCAGTCAAAAATTCTGGGATAGGCCGTCGTCCCCACCACGATGATGGCGGGTTTCGTTTTGGCCGCCAACGCCGCGACGTAATCAAGATCAATAAAACCCTGCTCATCTACGTCATACTGCACCGACCGGTAAAACGTACCGGAGAAGGTCACGTCCGGATGACCGTGGGTCAGATGCCCGCCGCCGGAAAGCTTTAATCCCATAATCGTATCGCCGGGCTTCAGGAGGGCCATGTAGACTGCGCTGTTGGCCGGAGATCCGGAGTAGGGTTGAACGTTGGCATGCGGCACGCCGAATAACTTTTTCGCGCGCGCGATCGCAAGATTCTCTATGTCGTCTATATAACGGTTGCCCTGATAGTAGCGTTTGTGTGGATACCCTTCGGAATATTTGTTTGCGAGAATCGATCCCACTGCCTCCCGCACGGCTGAAGATGCATAATTTTCGCTGGGAATCATCTCTAAAACATCCCGCTGCCGTTTGGCTTCTTTTTCAATAAGTGACGCAATCGCCGGATCCATTTTTTTGATATTGTTTGACATATTGATTCCCGGTATCAGGCGTGATATTTTACCTATAGTATGCCTGCCAGAATTGTGACATTTGCACGCGGTTACTGCTATCACGTCTATAACCGCGGATCAGAAAAACGTACTATTTTTCAGTCTCATCGGGATTATACCAAGTTCCTCGCCCGAACTAAAGACAACGCAAAAAAGTATGCCATCGATGTCCTCGCGTTTTGTCTCATGCCGAACCACTTTCACTTTCTCCTAAGGCAAACATCCGATGCTCCTCTTGTCTTGTTTATGAATGCATTGCAACTTGGTCATGCCAAATACTTTAACACAAAATACACGAGAGTCGGACCGTTGTTCCAGGGTAGATTCAAAGCAAGGCTTGTGGAATCTGATGAATATCTCCTCCAGCTCTCTGCGTATATCCACAGAAATCCCGTCGCTGGTCTGATTGATTCCGGGAATCGCGGCGATTCCCGGAATCTTATTCGTCGCCGCCTTCGCAACTCCCCCTATTCCTCTTATCCAGAATATATCGGTCTTGAAACAAACAACATTTCAAAACCGGATACAATACTGGCCTATTTTTCAAAATCAAACCCCAAGCTCACCTATGCGTCATTCGTCGAGCAATTTGAGCCGGACATGGAAGCCCTCACGCCAATTCTCGCCACAACCGAGTGATATATTTTGATACGTTGATTCCCGGTATCCGAAGCTAAGCTACAGCCTGTAGTTGGTACCGGTATCGGTTACCACAATACTTTGTGGGTGGCTTTCTTCCATACTTGCAGGAGTGATTTTAACGATCTCTGCCTTTTTCTGAAATTCCGCCA
>JBBTTP010000029.1:0-26819 GCA_038064215.1 Patescibacteria group bacterium
TTTGATCCATACTTATTTTACTGCCCATGGATGCTGTCCAGATAACTATCATCGCTATTAGCTTTATCCTTACCGGACTTATGGTCGCGTTAGGCGTCCAGGTCTGGTATATCCTCAAAGAGATCCGAATTTCTATCCAAAAAATGAATAAGATGCTGGAAGACGGCGGGAAAATGATCGGTGCAGTCAGTGACGGGGTGGCCGGCATGTCCGGACTGGTCAACGGGATTAAAGCAGGATTGTCATTTTTTTCTTCATTTCGTCATAAAGGAGGAGAGCATGAGTGATGATCGACAGTCGGGTGGAAAATTTTTATTTGGATTTTTTATCGGAGGCCTCATCGGCGCACTCACTATTTTCTTTTTGGGTACCAAAGAAGGGAAAAAGACAGGAAAACTGCTGAAAGATAAAGGTGAAGAACTGATCGATGACGTGCAGGAGAAAATATCCGAGCTGGAAAAGAAAGGGAAGGAACTTGTCAAAGAGGGGGAAGACACTGCTGCGGAAAAACTCGAGAGCGCGCTAGCGCACATCGAGGCGCTTCAGGAGCATGGCAGGCAAACGACTGCCAATTTGCGTAAACGCATTTTCAAAAATCTCCCGAAGAAAGTTTAATTATTTCCGGCATAGGAAAGTCTTTTGTGTTGTTGGTCACTAATGTACAATCTTCCAGTATTGCCGTTGCCCCGATAAGCGTGTCGATAGTGGGAAGCGTTTTTCCGCGTGACGAATGAATGCGTCGAAGTTCTCCGGCTTTTTGGGCGATGGCTTCCGTGAGATATTTTCTTTTACAGATAGCATACAGTCGCGGTAAAAAAAATTCTGTCTCTTTTTTATTCCACCCGGTGCACAATTCAGAGACGGCAAG
Source organism: Patescibacteria group bacterium (assembly GCA_038064215.1). GTDB lineage: Bacteria > Patescibacteriota > Microgenomatia > UBA10105 > UBA927 > JACREN01. The sequence continues at coordinate 869 of JBBTTP010000029.1, forward strand.
GATGGAAATAGCAAGCGCGCCTTCTGATTTCAGCTTCTTCATGAGTGTGACCGCATACGATTTATTTTTAAAAAAGTCGATAAGAATATCGGTATCAATGAGGAATGTCGTCATATGCCGAGGCGTTTGGCGCGTTTTTCATCAAGACGCCGCATGCGGCGGACGTAGGTGGCTCCGTTGCGGATGTTCGTGAATGTTGGAGGAGCGGCAAGAAGTTCATTGAATGCTCTTTCGCGTCTGATTCGATCCACTTTTTCTTTCGCGGCTTCAATCAAAAATCGACTGAATCCACGCTCTGGTGCATACATCCGGAGCATGGCAAGAACGTCTTCAGGAAGAGAAATGTTTATTCGAGTAGTAACCGACGGCATCATATACACACTATTATACACAATAACAGTGTGTATGTCAAGCGGATACGACGTGTTGCGGATGGTTAGCAAGATACGCGACAATATTTTTTGTGACGATAGCGGAGAGCCGTTGTTCTGACTCCTCGGTGTTGAATGCGATGTGCGGCGTGAGCGTGACATTGGAGAATGTAAAAAGAGGATTATCCTTTCTCATCGGTTCATCAACATAGGTATCTAAGCCGGCGGCAAAAATTTTACCTGATTTGAGGGTATCTATCAAAGACTGTTCATCAATAATAGCGCCGCGACCGGTATTTATGATCACCACGCCACTGTTCATCAATTGGAATTCTTTTGTACCGATCATGCCGCGGGTTTCATTGGTTAGTGGTGCGTTGATGGAAACAACATCACTCTTTTTCAAAAGATCCTCAATATCTTGCCGTGAATTTTTAGAATTGACGTACAGAATACGCATGCCAAAACCATTTTTTGCAATTTTAGCAACACGCTTACCGATCGCTCCATAGCCAATGATTCCTAACGTCTTCCCGCTAAGTTCTTTTCCTTTGTATGTAGTGGGGTTCCATTTACCAGCGCGCAGATCTGCTTCGGCTCTCGATGCCAAGCGGATAGCCCGCAACAGAAGTCCAATGGTATGTTCTGCAACAGACCCTGTTGAGTATCCCGGTGCGTTGCATACCACTATATTGTGTTTCTTTGCTGCCGAAATATCTATCCAGTCATAGCCGGTTGCCGCAACCGCGATCAATTTTAATTTGGGAGCGGCACTGATAACTGTTGCGGGCATCTCAAACCAGTTGTCTATCACAATATCTGCATCCTTAATGCGCTTGATGCCTTCGATTTCATCCGGTACATCGTTGTAGATAACAACGTCGCCAAGCTTTTTGAGTTCCCTAATATGTTTCGGATCAAGATAGACCTTGTCCACGCTGACTATTTTCATAGGATAAGTATACCAGATGCCTGCTTTAGACTATAATAATCTCGTTATGCATCAGGGCAATACCACGTTTACCACGGAAGAGATAGAAACGCATATCCGGACCTACCGGTCGTTTCTCAAGTCTGCCGGGAAAATCCACATCGGTAAAATTATTGACTCCCATATCGGGATGAAGTCCGTCCTTCATGAAAAAGCAGGCAGCAAGCAGGTGGATGCGGCGGCGTTTGTCTATGCATTGTTGCGATTGCCGTTTTGCATCTGGCGGACCGAATCGGTAATACTTGGTCAATCGTACAGCGTATTTAAGAAAAATGGGTTTAGCGGCATCGGGACGTGGAAAAAAGTTGAGGCCCCGGGGAGAAGAAGAAAAATGCTTTTTGACGGAAAAACAACCCTGGCCGTTTATATCGCATCGGTTACGGATGTGGATGACCTTATTACGCTTCTCACTGCATTTCAGATTGAATGGAATAAAATGAACGCCGCACTATCTTCTGTGAAAGATTCTGATAAGGGGATGGAAAAGCTGTTTGCTTCATCGGATCTTAATCGCATCCGCCTTATTTGCGGCAAAGAGTATCCGGAGCTGGTAAAAAAACTGGCCAAACACCGGGCGGACTGGATCGTGACACTTCTGTCCGGGTCTTACGTAGAATATGCCAAAGCCACCCAGCGGTGGTGGGATCATGTGGGGAGCATGGCCCGGGATCTCCGGCTGTACCGCCGGCCGGTGTATTTTGTCTCCAGTAATACGCATTCATTGATAAATCTTTTGACACGGTTTGTGGTAACGGAGGAAAAAGAACTGACACGATATCTTTATGAGGGGAAGAACGAATTACTTATTTCTTTGTGGGAGCAGATAGAACATGGTACCTACGCAGGGAGCCGGGAACATTTTTTATATTACATTGCGAAAAAATATGCGGCAGTGAATCCGGATTTTGTAAAGCGCAAACGCGACAGAGAACAATCACTGGGAATCCTGTCTGTTGCCCCATTTCATTATCTGGATATCAATACGCAAATTATTCCGCTCTCGCGGCTTGCCGGCGTTGTGTTGGATGACCGATTGGGTGTGACGACAAAACATTTGGCAAAAAGTAACGCCGTGATTGTAAACATAGATTATCCGCTCGGATGGGCTGCATATCAGATCCTCACGGAAATCGGGCAGAATGTAGATACCGTCCGGGGGATGTATATTATGGGGAAAGCGGCGACGCTGAACGCCAATATCGGCGATATCCTCATCCCAACGACGATCTTCGACCAGCATACGAAAAATATTTATGCCGTAAAAAATGCATTTACTGCGTCGGATTTTGCGAAAATTTTTCAGACAGGATCCGTGTTGGATGATCAGAAAACAGTAACAGTGAAAGGGACGTTTCTGCAAAATAAAAACTTACTTGATGCATGGTATACGGAAGGGTATACGACGGTGGAAATGGAAGCAGGTCCCTACATGAGCGCGGCATACGAATTTGTTTTTTACAACCGGTATGTGGAACAGCAGTTCATCAATTTCACGAGTTTACCGTTTGAGTTGGGGATTGTACACTACGCCTCCGATACGCCCAACAGCAAAGGGACGAATTTAGGCGTCAGAAATCTGGCGTATGAAGGGGTCGAAGCCACCTATGCCGCAACTCTCGCGATCATTAAAAAGATCGTTGAGAAAGAAAAAGAATATTTATCTTGATGCGGGTTCAACGATGGTGAACCCGGCGCGGGTAAAGTGTTTATCAAACGTGGCAACCGAAGTAATGTTTCTTTGTTGCATGACGACAAACGAGACGCAATCGGTAAATGAAAGACCACTCCAGTCATTTTGAAACCAGGTCCAGGCTTCCGCATCGTGAATGGTCGTAACGCGAACAACTTGAATTGTCATGCTATGGTTCGCAATGTTTTCTCGTAACTCGAGAGCTTTGGCAAGTCCGCATCGCTTTCGTATAAGTGTAAATGTTTCGTCGAGAATATAATTTGTGGTGACAAGCATGGTGTTGTCTTTTATGAGCGCTGTGTTGATTTTAAGCGCCTGGTCGTAAAATTCATCTTTTTGATCCACCAATGCCTTGAAAAAGCTCGTGTCGATAAAAATAGGAAGGTGTTTATTCACCATAAATGATTTTATCTTCTGCTGATAACTCTCCCATGGGTTTATTCGGCAAGTGCGCAATGTGTTCTATTGCCTCTAAGAAGTGCTTTTTTGACACAGCTCGATTTCTTTTCATGCCAACTGATTTTTCGGTTGCATCGGCGTGGGCAATGGTGTTTAAATACTCATTGACGCTCATCCCCATATCAGCGGCTACATTTTTTACTTGTAACCAATCCATCATGGGCATACGGACATTGGTAACGATCATCTGTTGCTTCATATAGTATGAATCATACTATGGTATGAATAGTATGTCAAGAGGTAGGTTTTTTAAGTTCTCCAGTGAGCCAATCAGCATACTTTTTGGACATGTGGAGGATGGGGAGGGCGAAGATGACGGGGTTGTCGTAGGAATGCATGCCGGGAATGATATTAATGCACCCCGCGAGCCGTTTTTTGAGGAGATGCCTACCGATATCTTCCGCCTGTTCCCGCGATTCACACGTGATGTAGATGAGGATCATGGATGACATGAAGTGATTATATCAGGTTTGAGAGGAATGTAGCCGGAGAGACGATAGGAATACCGCGAAATTTTTTGACCGGCAGGAGATGCCGTTTATCTCCTGATACGATGTAATCGACTTTGGCTGTGATAGCGCACTCCAAGATGCGATTGTCAGATGGGTCAGTCTTTATGCGGGTAATCCGTTCGTCGGGCTTTATGACCGAACAAAGTTTTCCAAGATAAGATATAGCCTCATGTATCTGATATTCATGCCACCCAAATTTAACGCGGAGGATTCGCGTGATTTCCAAAAGAATTGCCGGGGACATGAAGAGTGTGAGTTCGCCCCTTTCTGCGGCAAAAGTGATACGTTCAGGATTGCCTCCGAAGATAAGGGCAGAAATGATGACGTTGGTATCACAGACGATGGAAATCATGAAGCATCTAAAATGCGCGCAATATCATCCTCCGAGGTGATATGGAATTTTTTCGCTGTTTCTTCACCCCAACTTCGGAGCTGTTTCCATTGTTTTTCCATGGCGTAGCGCTTAATGAGTGAGGCGACGATTGAGCTTCGGCTCGTCCCAGCCTTTTTTCTCAAGGCATCAAGTTGCCGTACGAGAGGTGGCGGAAGTGATACGGAAACGACCGTGGTGGTGCGGGTGATATTCATACAGTGTAATAATACAAATTGACTCAGTTTATGTCAAGTTCAATATAACGTGTTGTTTTGGGTCGAATTTGGGGGTGTTGGCCATGAAGAGAGTGAGGGCGCCCTTCGCTTATCCAAAAAAAATCAGATCACCCACTTATAATGATGTTCATGGATTATTTGATCACTTTGTAGTGCAATTGGATGGTTTGGTGGTTGGAGAGCGTTTTTACCCCGAGGAGTTTGAGGCGCGTTTCGAAGTCGCCGTCGGCAAAGAGTGGGATGCCGTGGCCGAGGATGAGGGGCTCGATGTCTACATACATCTCATCGATCAGGTCTTCTTTAAGAAATGCGCTATTGAGGATCCCGCCGCCGGCGACGAGGGCTTCTTTATATCCTTTTTCCTTTAACAAGCGAAGGACTTCCCGCGGGTGTTTGTCGGTGAAGATTGTATGGGGAAGTTGTTTTCTAAGAAGCGCAGAGTCGTGGGTGAGGACAACGGTGAGGATATCGCCAATTTGCGTTCCTTCTTTTTTGACCATGTCATACGTTCGTCGGCCGATGATGGCATTGCCCACGTTCCGGCACATTGTACGAAATCCATCCCAATCTTCTTTACTCGTCCAGCTCGTATCATTGTCGATACCGGCAATTTTGCCGTTGACCGTCATGGCCATGAAGAGGATGGTTTTCATGAAGCAAGTATATCAGATGATAATCGATATGCATGGTATAATCGTATCAATGAAATCGGCGGAGGTCCGGAAAAAATATTTGGAATTTTTTAAGAAGCGCGGGCATGCGGTGATTCCGTCTGCGCCTTTGGTGCCTGAAAATGACCCCACGACACTTTTTACCAGCAGCGGCATGCAGCCGCTTATTCCATATCTTCTGGGTCAGCCGCATCCGTCGGGAAAGCGCTTGGTGGACAGTCAAAAATCATTCCGCAGTCAGGATATTGAGGAAGTGGGGGATAACCGGCATACCACATTTTTTGAAATGCTGGGCAACTGGTCTCTGGGAGATTATTTTAAAAAAGAACAGCTCCCGTGGATTTTTGAATTTTTGACGAAAGAATTGGAACTTGACCCCAAACGCCTCTATGTCTCAGTTTTTGAAGGAAATACGTCGGTGCCGAAAGATACGCAATCGATAGATATTTGGAAAGATATTTTTTCCGGTGTGGGAATAGAAGCAAAAGAAAATGAACGGATTTTTGTGTATCCTGCAAAAAAGAATTGGTGGAGTAGATCCGGTGAGCCGGATAAGATGCCGCCCGGAGAACCTGGTGGACCGGACAGTGAAGTGTTTTATGATTTCGGCGAAGAGCTTGGGCTTCACGAACGCTCTCATGACAGGGCGAGGCCCTGTCATCCGAATTGCGATTGCGGCCGGTTTATGGAGATCGCCAACTCCGTGTTTATGCAGTATCAAAAGCAAAAAGACGGATCACTCAAAGAACTGGCACAAAAAAATGTGGACTTCGGCGGCGGATTAGAGCGCATGGTTGCGGCGACAAATGATGATCCGGATATATTTCATACAGATATGTTTTGGGGGGCAAAAAAAATTTTAGAAGACGTTAATGTAGCAGGAAATAGTAAAGATATTCGAATTATTCTTGATCATGTGAGAGCCGCCATGTTTATTATCGATTCGGGAATCGAACCGTCGAATAAGGAACGAGGGTATATCTTGAGAAGACTCATCAGAAGAGCAGCTATTCATTCTAAAATCGCCAATATAGATTTAGATGTTCATTTAGTCCTTGTTCTTAAAGAGATTGGTGAAGTTTATTCCGGGGTTTATTCTTCCATACTTAGCAATAGAGGGCAAATTCATCAGTTAATTTCTGATGAATTACACAAATTTGATAAGACTCTTGAAAAAGGGATGAAAATGATTGGGAAAACTTCATCTTTTGATCTTTTTCAAACATACGGTTTTCCTCCGGAAATCATTGAAGAACTTATGATAAGAGATGGATTAGTTTTTGATAAAGAAGAGTTTGAGCGAGAATTCAAAAAACATCAAGATCTGTCAAGGAGTGCGTCAAAGGGCATGTTTAAAGGCGGGCTTGCGGATCACAGCGAAAAAACGACGAAACTTCATACGGCTCATCACCTGTTGTTGGCGGCATTGCAGAAAATTGTTGATCCGAATATTAAACAACGCGGCAGTAATATCACGGCCGAGCGGCTGCGGATGGATTTTAATTATGCGAAAAAATTGACCCCGGAGGAACTGGCGAATGTTGAAAAATTGGTAAATGAAAAAATTTCAGAAGATCTGCCGGTTATACGAAAAGAAATGCAAAGGGAAGAGGCGGAAAAAATCGGCGCACAGATGGAGTTCGGCCATAAGTATCCGGATCGCGTGAGTGTGTATTTCGTGGGATCAGAAAAGAATTTTTTTTCCGCGGAATTTTGCGGCGGCCCGCATGTGACACGCACCGGACTTTTAGGTCATTTTAAAATTCTTAAAGAGGAATCCGCCGGCTCCGGCATCCGCAGGATTTACGGGGCGGTGAGTTGATTCAACGGGTACTCGCTGTTAGTATAGAAGCAGGATGAAATTGCCGGCTGAATTAGAGCATTTATTCGGTAGTAAACCCCAGAAACAGGAACTATTCCTCTCTCTCTTTCTCGATGGTGACGGGGTGGTCGCGGGTGCGTGGCGGACTACAGCCGGAAGTACTCCCTCTTTGGTATCGCACGCGTTTGAACCGGTGGCCGAGGATACCTGGGAAGACCGCACGGAAGCGGCAGACCGCGCCATTGCAATACTTGAGGAAAAGTCAGCAACGGCTGATTTTCACAAGGTGACGCTCGGATTGCCGTTTCGATATCTCACCGGCGAGGGAGATATAAAAAAAGAAATTCGCGGACACATAAAAAAACTTACGGAAACACTGGATTTGAAGCCAATGGGATTTGTACCGGTATATCAGGCGATTGTATATAAGTTAAAAAAAGATGAGGGGGTGCCGCCCAGCGTTATACTCGTGAGTGTTGATAAGGAATCCGTCACGGTTGCCGTGTATAAAGTGGGAAATCTTGTTGGTCTCCGCCACCTTGCGAAAACAGATGATATTGCCCCCGGTATTGAAGATGCGCTCAAGGGGTTTCAGGATCTGGAAGTTTTGCCGTCGCGCATGCGTCTTTATGGCAGTGATGGCGATACGCTTGAGGCTGCCAAAAGCGAGCTATTGCGGTATCCGTGGCCTACCAAGGTAAATTTTTTGCATTTTCCAAAAATAGAAATCATTTCTCACGAAGAAATCATTACTGCCGTATCGTTGGCCGGGGCGAGTGAATTGGGGGAGATGGTTTATGATGAGGAAGAAATACCGGAACCAGAAACACATGCAAAAGAAGAACAGATACCCGAAAACGAACCGGAACGCAACAAAACAGAATCGGAAAGCAGTGAAAACGTTGTTGAAGAATCCAACGTGATGATGGTGACGCCGGAGGCGTTGGGTTTTCGAAAAAAAGACGTGTTGGAAGAGCCATTAGGAGAGCAGAGATCAGAACAACGAGAAGAACGAGAAAAAAAGGGCATGGCGCGGCCGTGGAAACTTCCGCACGTAGCCATCCCGCGGGTTTCCATCCCGGTAAGAAGCGGCATCGGGGTAGTTGCAGGGATTATCATTATAAGTATCGGGCTCCTCGGGTTTCTCTATTGGAAACTTCCTGCGGCCATTGTCACGATATATGAATTCCCCCAAGCGCTTGATGAAAAAGCAGATATCACGATTGATCCCACAGCAACTGTGGTGGATCCAGCTAACAGCATCATCCCGGGAAAAAAACAAGATAAATCCGTCAGTGGAGAAAAGACAATTCTGGTGACCGGGAAAAAACAAATGGGGGATCCTGCGAAGGGCGCAGTGACTGTCACCAATAGAACGCTTGGTGCATTACAGCTTGCAAAAGGCACACAGATATCAAGCGGCGGTGTGAAGTTTACGTTGGATAATGATATAGCGGTGGCATCGGCAACTGCATTTACTCTCACGACAAGCACAAGCAATGTTACGGCAAGAGCTATCGGTAGTGAGAGTAATCTGCCGGCTGGAGCTACGTTTACCATTTCCGGATATGCACTGACAGAAGCAGCTGCAAAGAACGATCAGCCCTTTACCGGCGGCACGAGCCGCGATGTGACGGTAGTGTCCCGGGCTGACATGGATGCACTCGTGGCTGCTCTGACAAAAGAATTGGTTGCAAAAGCAAATACTGAACAGCCCTCCGGTTCGGAGGGTGACGATGTATTAATCGAAGAGACGGTAAAAACCGAAGTTACGGCAAAAGAGTTTACCGAAGAGCTCGATCAGGAAGCGAAAGAATTGCACGGCAAATTGTCCCTCACGATTTCCGGCATGTCATACAGCAAGCGCGATGCGGTTGCCATGTTTTCGGATCTTTTGAAGAAAAAGATTCCTGCAGGGTATGCGATCGTTTCCGACCGGACATCGGTAACTATTTCAAGCGTGAAGGTCAAAAAAGACGGGACGGTCACAGCAAAAGCAGCAGCGACGGCACTGGCTACGCCGGTAATTTCAATTCCTGATATTCAAAAGTCACTGGCCGGGAAACAATTTGTACAGGCTCAGGAATATTTGCGAGGTTTGCCCGGCATCGGGAGCGCGGAGTTCAGTTTTCGCTGGACGGCCGGCACACGCATGCCGATCAACGCGAGTAATATTTCCGTGACGGTTGCGGTGCATGAATAATCATTCGTATGCCACTCTATCAATACATTAAAGCAAAACCGCGGGAGCCGAAGAAGCGATTGCCCAGGATGGTGTCGTTTGTACTTATGTCTCTCGGCGGCGGGATACTCGTGTGGGCGCTGTGGCCGATTGTATCGTTTCTTTTAGTTTCGGAATCATTATTTACGGCAGTGATTGGTCCGGTCCCGGATGCCAGGAGTGCGGTCCAATCATCCGGCCCGCTTGCGCCGGTTGTGTTGGCTGCTGCGGATACCAGTGGTGCAGTTGAGTTCACGAATGCCAACGCGTGGTTTCCGACTGCACTGCAGAAAAAAGTCGTGACGCCGGTAAACTCGTATACGCTTTCCATACCGAAGTTTAAAATCAAAAACGCGACGGTCATTATTGCCGGTGATGATTTATTAAAAAGTTTGATTCATTACGGCGGGACGGGACTGCCGGGAGAATACGGGACAGCGGTAGTGTTTGGTCATTCCACGCTGCCGCAATTTTTCAGCCCGACCAATTACAAAACCATTTTTTCTCTGCTGCCGACGCTCACTATCGGTGATGAAATTTTTGTCACCTACGACGGCGTGCAGTACCGGTATATCATCTTTGAAATGGTTATCACCGATCCTACGGATTTATCGTCTCTCGAACAGCGTTTTGACGACTCTTATCTGACGCTCATCACCTGCGTGCCGCCGGGGACGTATTGGAAACGGCTGAATGTCCGGGCCAGATTGGAGAGAATTTAATATGTCTCATGCCACCAAACAACTCGCCATTGATGCGATTAAAAAAAAGCTCGTGGGGAAGCGGCTTTCGTACCAGGAGATTTTTTCCATCATGGATGAGATTGCCAATAAAAAATTGAGTCCGGTCCTGACGACCTATTTTGCCGCCGCAGGATTTAAAGAAGGATTTGACAATGAAGAGCTGTACCATCTGACACGGGCTATGGTTGCTACCGGACCGCACCTTCATTTCAAGGGTATTGTTGCAGACAAACATTCGACCGGAGGAGTCGCCGGTACGCGGACGACCATGATCCTGGTTCCCATAGTTGCCGCCGCGGGAATTCAAATTCCAAAAAATTCTTCCCGCGCTATTACCTCTCCGGCAGGAACAGCAGACACGATGGAAGTCTTGGCGCCGGTCACGTTTGCGCCGCACCAGATAGAGCGATTAGTGGCGAAAGCCGGGGGATGCATCGTGTGGGGCGGACACCTGGGGCTGGCTCCGGCGGACGACATCATTATTCAAGTGGAAGCGCCATTGGGGTTTGAGTCGTTTGATAAAATCATCGTTTCCATCATGGCCAAAAAAGTGGCATCGGGCGATACGCATTTAGTCTTAGATATTCCGGTGGGGCCGACGCTGAAAATTCAACACTATAAAGACGCAGAAGTCATTGCCAAAAAATTTACGTACTTAGCGGAAAAGTTTCACATAAACGTCGCGATCGACATCAATGAAACCCGCCAGAATGCCGGGCGGGGCATTGGCCCAGTGTTAGAAGCACGCGATGTCCTGCAGGTTTTGGAACAGCACAAAGACCGGCCGCTGGCACTTGAGGCAAAAGCGCTTCGGCTTGCCGGAAAATTATTGTCTTTGTGTTTTGCCGATATGCCGGGAAAAAAAGAGGTGATCGGCGAAGACGTCGCGCGGGATATACTGACGAGCGGCCGCGCGCTTGCGAAAATGCGGGACATTATAAAAACACAGGGAGGAGATGCAAGCGTGAACAGTAAAGACCTTGCTCCGGGAAAATACCGACAGAATATTTCCACGCATCACGCAGGAAAAATTAACGGTATGAACAATCAGCAGATTGCCATCATTTGTAAAATATTGGGGTGCCCGACCGATAAAAAAGCCGGCATGTATCTTACTCGCAAGCTTGATGAGCGGGTGGACAAGGGTGATATACTATGTATGCTCTATGCATCGGATCCGTATCGCTTAAAAGAAGCAGGAGAAACGATGAAAAATATGCCGGTGTACTCTGTCGAATAATATGTTCAAAAATATTATCTCTCCTATGCAGGCATGGCTCCTTTCCCAAGGGCGGTGCGTCGGGTGCGGAAAACCTATCCCCAAAAAGTTCGGAACGGATTTAGTGCGAGTGGATTGTGTGTGCGGCCGCATTTATATGTACGACCCGGAAGGAAAAAAATACCGCCGGGCGACAGTCAATGAAATCAAGTAAGCAATTTACTTCACGTTTTCTGGTATTTCTTATTGTTCTTTTTCTTGCGGGTGGTACTGGATTTTTGTGGTGGCGAAAGGAAATTTCCAGCGTTGATTCTTCTGATAATGTCCCGATTTCTTTTACGATAGAAAAAGGCGACGGCGTGAAAGCAATAGCCGCCAATTTAGCAAAAAAAGATTTCATCCGGAGTCCGATGAGTTTTTTTATCCTCGTGAAGGTCATGGGGATCGAGCGGCAGCTGCAGGCAGGGGATTTTCGTCTGAAACGCAGTATGGATGCCGGATTGATAGCACAGGAACTGACCCACGGCATGCAGGATGTGTGGGTGACGACGTTAGAAGGTTGGCGGAAAGAAGAAATAGCGACCAAACTTGCCCGCGACCTGGATATTCCGGAAGCGGAATTTTTGCAATATGCAAAGGAGGGATTTATGTTTCCCGATACGTACCGCGTACCGCGTGATGCCACTGCCGGTGCGGTCGCCGATATGTTTCGCAAAACGTTTGATCAGAAAGTGACCATACAAATGCGGGCGGACGCCAAGAAGATCGGTTTGTCTTTTGAAGATGCGTTGATATTGGCGTCTATAGTCGAACGGGAAGGCAGAAACGATGAGGACCGACCGGTGATAGCAGGCATTCTCCTTAGGAGACTGAAAGCAGATTGGCCCCTGCAGGCAGATGCCACACTCCAATATGCATTGGGATACCAGTCATTTGAAAAGTCGTGGTGGAAGAAAGAACTAGCTGAGGAAGATAAAAGCGTGCAGTCTGCGTTCAATACCTACAAAAACCCCGGATTGCCGCCCAGGGCCATATCCAATCCGGGACTTGCCTCAATAAAAGCCGTGCTGTATCCGAAAGAAACAGAGTATTGGTACTATCTGCATGACGCGAAAGGTACCGCGCACTACGCCAGTTCGATCGACGAACACAACGCCAACATAACCAAGTATCTCCGGTGACTCCTATGTTTCCTCTTAACGAAAGACAAAAAAGAATCATTGCGCTTATTTTTCTAAGTTTTGTGTTTGCCTGCATGGGTTTGTTTGCCCGATATTTGGCGACAGGATTTTTCGTTTTTCAGCAGGTGTATCTCCGGATGCTTGCTGCGTTTGTGATTGGATTTATCGTTTTGCGTAAGTAACTTAATCTTAGAAAAATCATCAATTATGGCTTTGAAAAAGTGGACGCGGTACTGGCGAGCAATATACTGACTTTGGAATCTTTTTTTGCTATCCTGTTGGGATTTCTGTTTTATGGGGAGATACCGTTGGTAAAAGAACTGATTGGCGGCGCGATTATCATCTCGAGCGTGATATGGATGAACCAGCTGAAAAAAAGAGATGAGTGAGTATTCAGTTGACATTATGATAAATTTGTCATAAGATATGAGTAAGTATTTCGTAGCAATTCATGCGAAAGCTAAGGATTTTATAGAGTCACTTGATAAGGCGAGAAAAGCGAGAGTAGACAGGTATTGTTATCTTTTTGAAGAATATGGAACGCTTCTTTCGAGTAAGTATTTAAAAAAGATTGCTAAAAATGTTTGGGAATTGCGTCCGGGAGATATACGATTGTTTTTAACACTGAAAGGCAACAGGGGATATATTATTCATGGAATATATAAAAAAACTCAGAAAACTCCAAAAAGAGATTTGGATGTAGTGATAAAAAGAATCAAAGAAGAGGCAGAATAATATGCAGCCAAAAAAATTTTATACGCATGAAGAACTTCATGAAAAATGGATGAAAGATCCGGAGTTTCGTCGTGAATATGAAAAACTTGAACCGGAATTTCAGATCGCGCGACAAATGATCGACGCACGGATTGAACAAAAAATGACTCAGGAAGAATTGGCCCGTCGGGCAAAAACAGGCCAAGCGGTCATTTCCCGTTTGGAAGGGATGAACGCAAGGCCTTCTCTTTCCCTTCTTACGCGTGTTGCGCGTGCGTTAAGCACAAAAATACAGATTACTATCCAATGAAATATCCAGCGGCCCAAAGGCTCTACGAAGGAAACGGACTTGTGATACAGTAGAAAAAAGGGGGTGAGAACATATGAAAGGAAAATGCAATGAGCATGCAGTCGGATTGACGCTCGGAGTGGTGGTAGGGTCGATGCACCTGGGTTGGGCGATTGTGGTCGCACTTGGGTACGCGCAGGGGCTGTTGGATTGGATTTACAGCTTGCACTTTTTGGACAATCCGTCTACGGTAACGGAATTTCAAATGCAGAAAGCGGTGATGTTGGTGATCGTGACGTCATTGGTTGGGTATGTGGTAGGGTATGTCGGTACGTGGGTCTGGAATCGGGTCGGAGCGAAAAAGTAGTGATTAGTGCTCGATAATGCGGACTGAAAGATTAGCCCCGTCGTTGTCAAAGACGAATTGGATGGGCTTGTCTTTTGTATTCGTGATATACAGGTTTTGGCGTTCGCTCGCCTCTTTTTGATTGGGTGAAAAATAGATAGACACGCCGAATTCTCTGGGAATTTCCGGAATTGCGGCAAAATCGTGATTGGTAGGTGCATAGGCATCCAGTCCGGCATTTTTTGCGGCGCGGTAGAGAAGTGAAGCAAGGTGGCAGATACCATCGCCGTATAGGTAGCCGCTGGATTTAAAGCCGTCGCTATAGTTAAAGTGGCTCTTCATGGTTTTTATAGGCTTTCCTTTATATTGGTCGAGTACATCCTCATGGAAGGCGAACAGTTCGCCCGGATTAAGAGTGACGGAAAACGAGCGCGGCTTGGTAACTTCCTGCCACGAAATTGTCTTTGACTGATCGATTGAGCTGTCCATGCGGCCCAGCGTCAGGAGGATATTGTCTTTAAATACGTCATTGACCCACGCGTTCGCATAGCGTTTTTCCAGTGAAAATTGCGATTGGCCCAGCACGCGGGGATTAACCGGCACAAGAGGGCTGGTAAGATTTGCAAGTGTCGCGATGGTAAAGGCTATAAAAGTCAGTATCATAGGACATAAAAAGATCCCGCTTAGCGGGACCTATAATACTAAATTATAGCATATTATAGGATATTTTGTCAAGTTTGGTATACTACGGACATGAAGCGGCTTTGGATACTGGTTGGCTTACTTGGTATACTTCTTCTTGCCACTTTGCAGTCTGGATTCTGGCCTCAAAATAGCCTCAAATCCCAAGACGGGCCGGCGTCCATGCGCATCTCCAGTTCTGCCTTTGGCAATGATCAGGCTGTGCCGGTTCGATTTACCTGCAACGGAAAAAATGTGAACCCAGCGCTTATCGTGTCGGGTGTGCCGGAAAGAGCCACGTCGTTGGTTCTTATTGTGGACGATCCTGACGCTCCCTTTGGCGTATTTACCCACTGGCTTCTTTGGAATATCCCGCCGGAAACAAAGAATATCGAAGAAGGAGAAATGCCGGAAGGTGCGGTATCCGGACTCAATAGCAACGGACGCCCCGGCTATAACGGGCCGTGCCCGGCATCCGGCTTACACCGGTATTTTTTTACGGTGATTGCACTCGATTCTTTCGTGGGGTTGAACGGTCAAGCCAGTCGATCAGAGCTTGAGAATGCGATGCGGGGGCACATGGTAGGAGAAGCGCATTTCTACGGACGCTACAATGCAAGGTCTACGGAATAGACGAAGCGGTCGCGCCCGCCGAGGTCATATTTATACCGCTCACTGCCCTGGAGAAAGTTGTATTCCTTTAATCCCTTGTCCAGCGCATACTTTATACTCATGGCTTTGAGATAAAAGCCGGCATACGGGCAGCATTCCTTGTCAAATCCGGAATTATAGAGCATATATGATTGATCCGCTATAAATGAAAGTGTCGCGGCGGATGGCTTATCACCCATGTACAAAATGAGCAGGGAAATATCGGCAGCGAATGTGCTTGCGATTTTTTGGAAAAACACGGTCATGTCCGGGGTCAGAAAGGCTTGTTTTTCTGCATCATGGCGCATGAGATCAAGAAGAATTGTTATGTCGCGAGCAGGATCCGTGGATACGGCGATCGTTGGATTGTGGTGTTCCTTTTCAATTTTACGAAGTTTTCTGCGCAGTTCGTGGCGTTCTTTATAGGGCAGGGATTCGATGTGGGCGTCCCAGGTAGCCGGGAGCGTTATGGTGGGCGTGGTGTCCTCCTGAGCGACGGTTGCATGAGAAAATTTTTGGAAAAAAGAAACTGTGGGTGAGGACTCCGGGATATTGCGAAAGTGAAACGAGGTGACTCCGTCGTTTTTACCATGTTCAAGAATCTGTTGCCATGTCTCCTGCTTTTTCTCATGTGGGCCGACGAGATCCTGGTAGTCGCTTATTTCCGCTCCTCCGGAAAAAATTACTTCATTATTTTTTTTCGCAAATGGAGCAACGACCACGTCATCAATAACGAGCAGATACGGTTCCCAGTCTTTTCCCAGTACTTCAAACCATAATCTATGCCACGCATGGGTAAAAAACGGCGCATGAGAGCCATTGTTTACAAATGTACTGTTCCAGATGTTTTCGATATCGGAAATATCTTTTCGTATTACCATGACGCTTATTATACACAAAACAATTTATAGAAATACCAAAACCTACAAACTCTCGCTATAGCTTGACTTTGTAGGTTTTGAGAAAGACGTTAGGAAGCAAGATGAAAGTGGGTGCGAAGGTGACGGTCGTCTTCGATTTTTTCCACGAGCAGATATTGCGTGGTAAATGCAATCCCATACAGTTCCCGCAAAAATTCTACTTCATCAAAACACGGATACGGAGAAACGTATACGCTGTCCTGCAACCGATACAATCCCAGCTGTTCGAGCCGCGACCGAAACACATCGCGCAGCCTTTTATATTTCTCCGGTACGTCAAACACCACGACCCGCCATTTTTTGTCCCACTGTTTTTTCTCCTGTACTTTCATCGTATCGAGTTGGTACGACAGCGCATGAGCAAAGCCATTTTTCGTTATCTTCACCGTCACCGTACCATCTCCTGCTTCGTGAACATGCACATACTTTTGCTTTTGGAATCGATGAATCATGTGGCGCGTCCGCCAATTGAGCGGTCCGGTGCCTTCCAGCATATATTCGACAATCGCGGGATCTGCAGCATGTGTCGCGAACATCAATCCTTTATCCGCGGCAGTGGCAAGTAAGTGTAGCACGGAGGAAGCACTAATAGGAAATTTTTTCTTCTGTTGCGATGGATGTGATGGAAAAAGCGCTGCGGCTTTGTCCCATTGGATATGTGCGTACGGTGATCGGCGTTGCTTTCTGAATTTTTTCATCGCTGTCTCCTCTTCTTTGAATATAACTCATAAACCTACAAAGTCAAGCTATAGCTGGAGTTTGTAGGTTTGTCGAAATGAGCTTGTTGATTTTTAATACCTGAGATTGGCTAGTAGACAAATTACAAGAAAAGAATAGAATAATGACGAGGTGATTTATGGCAGCAGGTATTGGTGGTGTTGAAAGTCTTGATCATGGATGTAATGCTTTTGATGAGAGCATTGCAGCTATGGAAAGATCAAACGCTTGGTTTGCATATGTCCAAGCATTTAAAAGAGAGAATAATATTATTGATAGACCACTAACAGATATGGAACTTTCGCAGCTTGATGGAGAATTTTAAGAATTACTTCATACGCCTCCGGTAGAAACATAACAAAACTGTTTTGACCATTGACAAGGCGGGGAATTAGTATATACTCTCATTTAGTTTCATAGCCATAACAAAGGCGAACGTTCATTGTTCGCTTCTTTTTGTCGTTCGCTTTTACAAATAATTCCGAACTTATTTTATTGAATGGCAAAGATCACGAGCCACCAAAATCGGTTGTACTGGGGGAAAGAATATACAGAGCTTCCTCCTCTGGATCTTACCCTCGTACAACGGGAATCGTATCAGTGGTTTTTGGAGACCGGCATTAAGGATCTCCTGGCAGAAGTTTCCCCGATTGCTGATTTTACCGGAAAAAATTGGCAACTAACGTTAGGCGACTATTACTTCGGCCAGCCGCGATTAACCCCTGCCATTGCTTTGGAAAAAGGCCTCACCTATGACATGCCGCTTAAAACTGCCGCAACACTCGTCAACAAGCAAAACAGCCACCAGGTAACCCAGGAAATATTTCTCGGTGATATCCCTGCCATGACCGCCAATGGCACCTTCATTATTAATGGCATTGAACGGTGTGTCGTCAATCAGTTGGTCCGCTCGCCGGGCATTTATTTTACCGGTGCGGTCGATTCAACCACCGGCAGAACGCTGTACAGTGCGGAAATCCGGCCGATGCACGGCAGCTGGCTGGAGTTTATCATCACCCGCAATGACGTCCTGATGGTGCGCATCGACCGGCGCCGCAAGTTTGTAGCCACCACCTTCCTTCGCGCCATTGGACTTGGGAGCAATGACGAAATCAAACAGGCATTTGCAGACGTGGATACGACACAGCGCAACTATATTGACGCGACCCTTGCGAAAGATCCCACGACCAATCATGTTGAGGCAGTACTGGAACTGTACCGCAAATTGCGGCCGGGCGAGCCGATTGTTTTGGACAATGCGCAGGAACTCCTCAGGACCATGTTTTTTGATTTCCGCAGATACTCGCTGGAACGCGTCGGCCGATACAAGATGAATAAAAAACTCGGCCTTTCCGTGCCGACGGACAAAGCACACTGGGTGTTGACCCGCGATGATATTATCGGAAGTCTTCGATACTTGATGAACTTGGGCTTGGGAAAAGGTGATGTGGATGATATTGACCATTTGGGAAACCGGCGGGTGCGGCGGGTTGGAGAGTTAGTTGCGACGAATGCATTTCGCGTGGGACTTCTGCGGTTGGAGCGATCCGTTCGGGAAAAAATGAGTTTGGCAGGACCTTCGGCAGAAGAGCTGACGCCGATGCAGCTCGTCAATGCGCGTCCGATTATCGCCTCCATCAATGACTTTTTCCGTACCAGCCAGCTTTCCACCATCCTTGATCAAACCAATCCCTTGGCAGAAGTGGATAATTTGCGCAGGCTTACCGTCATGGGCGTAGGAGGAATTTCCCGTGAGCGCGCGTCATTTTCCATAAGAGACATTAATGCATCGCAGTATGGCCGCATTTGTCCGGTCCGAAGCCCGGAAGGCCCGAATATCGGGTTAGTCACGTACATGTCGCTGTATACCCGCGTGAACGAGTATGGATTTTTGGAAACGCCGTATAAAAAAATTAAGAAAGTGACGAAAGGTGATACGACGCGCATGAAGGTGACGGATGAGGTGGTATACCTGGATGCCAGCGACGAACAGTACCACTATGTCACGCATGCGGGAGTGGCCGTGGATGACCATGGTTTCATAGTGGATGAGCGTATTCCGGTCCGGTACAAAGGAGAATTTTTAGAAGCAGATGCGACAGCGGCTGAATATATTGATGTAACGCCCCGGCAGGTGGTGGGAGCGCCGGCGTCGCTCATTCCTTTTATCGCCCATGATGAGGCAAACCGGGCGCTCATGGGAACCCACATGCAGTGTCAGGCAGTGCCGCTTCTTGTGCCGCAGGCGCCGATTGTCGGCACGGGCATGGAGACGGCTATCGCCCAGACTATGGGCAGGGTGGTGAACGCGTCGGACGAAGGAACCGTGGCGTATGCCGACGGCTCACGCGTTGTGTTTAAAACCAAAAACGGACAGGAAGAAACGTATATCATTGAAAAATTCAAGCGGTCGGCTCAATCTACCTGTTATAACCAGCGGGTACTCGTGAGAACCGGCGAAAAAGTGAAAAAAGGCCAGACGCTGATCGAAGGCCCGGCCAATGAAGGCGGGGAACTTGCATTGGGATCAAATTTGGTCATTGCCTACATGAGTTTTGACGGGTTGGGGTATGAAGATGCCATCGTGATTTCTGATCGGTTAGTCCGGGATGACGCCTTGACCTCCGTTCACATCGAAGAATATGAGGCGAGTGTCGTCGATACTAAGCTTGGACCGGAAGAAACCACCCGCGATATCCCGAACGTCGGAGAAGAGGCGCTGCGGAATCTGGATGAGTTTGGTATCGTCGTGGTCGGCGCTGAAGTGGCACCGAACGACATTTTGGTTGGCAAAATTGCGCCGAAAGGCGAGACGGAACTCACTGCAGAAGAGCGCCTCCTTCGGGCGATATTCGGAGAAAAAGCGCGGGAAGTACGCGATACATCGCTTCGCGTAGCGCACGGCGAGCGCGGGACCGTGATTGAAGTAAAAATTTTGGATAAAGAAAAAGGTGATGAGTTGGAACCAGGTACCAATCGAAAGATTGTGATAAAAGTGGCCCAGATGCGCAAAGTCGTGGTGGGAGACAAGCTCGCCGGACGGCACGGCAACAAAGGCGTCATTTCTAAAATCGTCCCGCAGGCAGATATGCCGTATCTTCCGGACGGCACCGTGATAGACATTATTATCTCTCCGTTATCGGTGTTGTCTCGTATGAATTTAGGTCAGCTTTTAGAAGCGCATTTGGGCTGGGCGGCGCACCACCTGGGCTTTAACGTCGCTCTGCCGGTATTTGAATCCGTATCGGAAGAAAAGATTGTCGAAAAACTGAAAGAAGCGAATTTGCCGGTTTCGGGGAAAAGCACGCTGTTTGACGGCCGAAGCGGCGAAGCATTTACCGAGCCGATCGTGGTAGGCATTGGGTACGTTATGAAGCTTATCCACATGGTGGAAGATAAAACCCATGCACGATCTACCGGCCCGTACTCGCTGGTGACCCAGCAGCCGCTTGGCGGTAAAGCGCAAATGGGCGGACAACGGCTCGGAGAAATGGAAGTGTGGGCGCTGGAAGCACATCGGGCTGCGTATATCCTTCAGGAAATGCTCACGATTAAATCCGATGACGTGGTCGGACGCGCCAAAGCCTTTGAAGCAATTGTGAAAGGCATGGATATACCGGAATCTACCGTGCCGGAGTCGTTTAAAGTATTGGTCAAAGAATTGCAGGCATTAGGGCTCAATGTCGCCCCGACCGGTGCGGTGACTGCCAAACCGGCAGTATCGGTAACGTCTGACAAGGAGGAAGCACGCAATGGATAAAAAAGGGACGTTTGCCAATATCGTTGATTTTTCCGGACTTCGCGTGACACTCGCGTCACCGGAAGAAGTGAAATCCTGGTCATACGGCGAAGTGACCAAACCGGAAACCATCAATTACCGTACGCTCAAGCCGGAAAAAGACGGGCTGTTTGACGAGCGGATTTTTGGCCCGACCAAAGATTGGGAATGTTACTGCGGAAAGTATAAGCGCATCCGGTACCGGGGGATTGTCTGCGATAAATGCGGCGTGGAAGTGACGCAAAGTAAAGTGCGGCGGGAACGCATGGGGCATATCAGCCTTGCGTGTCCGGTAGCGCACGTGTGGTTTTTTAAAGGAGCGCCGTCACGGTTATCCCTTCTTCTGGACGTTTCTCCGAGAGCTCTTGAAGAAGTGGTCTATTTTGCCCAGTATCTGGTGACGCATGTGGATGAAGAAAAAAAGAAAGCAGTGCTTGCGGGTCTTGCAGACGTAGGCAAAAAGCGCATGGAGGAAGCCGAAACGAGACTTAAAGAAGAAAAATCCAAACAGCAAACGGCATCAGAGAAAGAAAAAGAAGACTTGAAAGAAAAAGTCGGAAGCGCGGAAGCGCGGGAACTTGCCATGTCTGAATTGAACCTAAAACATCGCCAGGACGCGGCCCATCTGGAAGAGCAGATTGAAAAGGAAAAAGAAAAAATTAAAGAAATTATCGATTCGCTGCAATCTATCGTCCGCTCGATTAAACCGTTGGTGACGATTTCCGAAGACGAATATCTGCGGCTTTCTGAATACGATGCAGCAGGCTGCTTTTCCGTCGGGATGGGAGCAGAGGCGATTTTGGACGTGGTCAAAAAACTTGATCTGGATAAATTGGCAGCGCAGCTGCGTGAAGAAATTCAGAATTCTACGGGACAACGACATATTAAAGCGACCAGACGGCTTCGATTGATCGACGGCATGCGCAAAGCCAATATCAATCCGTCCTGGATGATCATGATGCAGCTGCCGGTGCTCCCTCCGGATTTGCGTCCGATGGTACAGCTGACAGGCGGCCGGTTTGCGACCAGCGACCTCAACGATTTATACCGCCGCGTGATCAACCGGAACAATCGCCTGAAACATCTCATGGACCTGGGCGCGCCGGAAATTATTCTGCGCAACGAAAAGCGGATGCTTCAGGAAGCGGTCGATAGTTTGATTGATGCCACCCAGCGGCCGAGCTCCCGGGCCGTGATTGCACCGCTTCGGTCATTATCAGACATGCTTCGGGGCAAACAGGGCCGGTTCCGCCAGAATCTTTTGGGGAAGCGCGTGGATTATTCCGGCCGGTCCGTCATCGTCGTCGGTCCGGAACTCAAACTTACCCAATGCGGTTTGCCCAAAGAAATGGCGCTGGAAATGTTTAAGCCGTTCGTGCTTCGGGAACTCATCGTCCGGGGTATTGCACCCAATGTAAAAAATGCGAAAAACGTCCTGGATCGGAGAACGCCGGAAGTGTTTGATATTTTGGAGGAAATTACGCATGATCATCCGGTGCTCCTTAATCGCGCACCGACCCTTCACAAGTTAGGTATGCAGGCGTTTTATCCGATCCTCATCGAAGGGTCTGCTATTCGTATTCATCCCTGTGTGTGTGCTGGCTATAATGCAGATTTTGATGGGGATCAAATGGCTGTCCATATTCCTCTTTCGGAAAAAAGCAAGTATGAAGCCGTGCATCTCATGTTGCCGACGCATAGTTTGCTTAAGCCCGCAGACGGATCACCCATTACCGTGCCCAATAAAGAAATGGTGTTGGGTTGTTACTTTTTGACGACGGTGGAAAGAACTGATGGGATAACGAATAATTTGCCATACTATGCAAGCACGGCGGAAGCAATTTTTTCGTTCCAATACGGCAAGGTCCGGTTGCGGCAAATGGTGAAGGTAAAAGATCTGACAGGAACGCTGGAGACAACCGTTGGCCGGATTCTCTTTAATGAAATATTGCCTGCTCCCCTCCGGTTTATGAACGCACCGGTGAAAGCGGCCACGGTCAAAACCATTGTCACAAAGGCGCTTGCCATCTTTTCCAAGGAAGACGTAGTGGTACTGATTGACGCGATTAAAAATATCGGCTTCTGGGGAGCGACAATCTGCGGCGGACTTTCCGTATCGGTCTTTGACTGCGAGATCATTGCCGAAAAAGCCGGCATTATCAAGGAAGTTGAAGCGAAAGTCGCGGAAGTAGACCAAAATTATCAGCAAGGATTGATAACACTGGAAGAGAAGAAACGGCTTTCCAATGAAATCTGGATTGAAGTCACGGAACGCATTGCGGATCTCACCTGGCAGAAACTCGCCAGCGATAATCCGGTGAAAATGATTATTGATTCCGGAGGTGCACGTGCGTCAAAAGATCAATTAAAACAATTGTCTGCTATTAAAGGATTGGTCGTTGATCCTTTAGGAAAAATCGTTGAGCTTCCGACCAAAAGCAACTACCGCGAGGGATTGTCCATATTTGAATACGTGACGAGTACCCGCGGATCGCGCAAGGGTCTGACGGATTCTGCTCTCAAAACTGCGGATGCAGGATATCTGACCCGGCGGCTGGTGGATGTGTCGCATGACATGATCATCCGTATTGAAGACTGTAAAGCGGAAGACGGCTGGGAAGTGCGAAGAGACGAGGATCGGCAGGCGTCATTTGCATCCCGCATTGTGGGCCGTGTAGCCGCAGCAGATGTCGTGGGTTATGACGGTAAAACCGTGCTGGTAGCACGAGACGGAGAAATTACCGATGGAGTCGCAAAGCTCATTGATGAACAGAAGGTAGATTCTGTTGTTGTACGCTCTCCGATCACCTGTCAATCTTCGATCGGGATGTGTGCGATGTGTTACGGCAGAGATTTTTCGACCAATGCACACGTCGACATGGGGACGCCGGTCGGCGTGATCAGCGCACAGTCTATCGGTGAGCCGGGTACACAGCTTACGATGCGGGTGCGGCACGCCGGAGGTATCGTTGGGTTGGACGTCACGCAGGGGTTGCCCCGCGTAGAGGAGCTTTTTGAAGCGCGTACGCCGCGGACGCTTTCACCGATTTCAGAAATTGCCGGAAAAGTGGACGTGACGGAAACGGAACAGGGGTATAACGTGCGCATCCGCAATACGGCTATGAAACCGCCGGAAGAGCGGGAATACGTGATTCCCTTAACAGCGGAGTTGAAAGTGAAAGACGGGGATTTGGTGGCTGCGGGTGACCAATTGTCGAGCGGATACCTGGATTTGAAACAAGTATTGGCAGTGCGGGGACTGCGCGGGACGCAAAAGTACCTCATTACCGAAATACAGCGCGTGTATGAATCGCAGGGCATTCAAATTTCAGATAAGCATTTTGAAGTGATTGTCCGGAAAATGAGCGAAAAGGTGCGCATTGATACGTCCGGCGACACCACGCTTCTCCCCGGAGAACTTGTGGATCGGTCGCGGTTCCAGGCAGAAAATGCCCGGGTGTTGGCAGAAGGCGGAGAACCGGCAACAGCGCAAATTACTATGCTTGGTATTACCCGTGCGTCGCTCTTTACTGAATCGTGGCTTTCCGCTGCGTCATTCCAGGAAACGACGAATGTCTTGACCGATGCGGCCTTGGCTGCCAAGGAAGATACGTTGCTGGGGCTTAAAGAAAATGTTATTATCGGTCGGCTCATTCCGGTCGGTTCGGAGCGGGCAAAAATACAGATATAATATGCCTACAATCAATCAATTGGTCAAATACGGAAGACACAGTAAACCGAAAAAAATCAAGGCAACGGCGCTGCGGAAATTTTTTAATGCGAAAGACCGCATCACCCGCCAGCTGCCGGCCCCGTTTAAGCGGGGAGTGGTGACGCTGGTCAAAACCATGACACCGAAAAAGCCGAACTCTGCACTTCGGAAAGTCGCCCGCGTGCGCCTTTCGAATAAACAGGAAGTCACGGCGTATATTCCCGGTATCGGGCACGAGCTCACAGAACATGCAATTGTTCTTGTTCGCGGCGGCCGCGTACCGGATTTACCCGGTGTAAAATATCATATTGTCCGCGGTAAATATGACATGACGGGGGTCGCAAATCGTAAACAAGGCAGAAGCCGATATGGAGCAAAAGCAGGCGCTCCGGGTCCGGCAGCAGCAAAAGCAAATTAACCTATGGCACGAGCAAAACGAGTCAAAAATCCTTTATTACCGGCTGATCCCGTCTACGGGAATAGACTTTTGGCCCGATGCATCAATCGGGTGATGGTGGATGGCAAGAAACGGACCGCAGAAGGCTTGGTCTACCGCGCGCTTGATATCATAAAAGAAAAAGGTGAAGACCCGATGAAAGTGTTTGAACTTGCGGTAGCAACCGTTGGTCCCAAAATGGAAGTGAAGGCCAGGCGGGTGGGCGGCGCATCCTATCAGGTGCCGCAGGAAGTGCGCGGAGACCGGAGAGTTTCCCTGGCACTGCGGTGGCTGGTGACATTCGCCAATAAACGGTCAAACAAAGAGTACAAGACGTTTGGGGAAAAGTTGGCTGTAGAACTTATGGATGCGGCCAAAGGAACGGGAGAGGCCATCAAAAAGCGCGACACCATGCACCGCATGGCAGAGGCCAACCGGGCCTTCGCGCACTTCAAGTGGTAATCCTTTTTTGTGAAAACGCGAGTCCTTAAACACTTCAAAGCAGTTGATCCCATCCTATTTTCCGTTTTAGAAAATATTCCAAATAACCATCAGCTTACCCCTAAAAAATCTCCGGACATATTTTCAGATCTCATAGAATCCGTTATCTGCCAACAGCTTTCCAATAAAGCAGGAGCGACGATATTCGAACGGTTCCGCACGTTATTTCCCAAAAAAATTATTACGCCGAAAAAGGTGCTTGCTATGCCCGATGAGAAAATCAGAAGTACCGGACCCTCATGGTCAAAAGTTTCGTACATCAAAAATATTGCGCGTGCGGTAGTATCCGGCAACTTGGATTTGCAAAAAATTAATGAAAAAAGTGATGAAGATGTCATTGTGGAGCTCACGAAGATTAAGGGCATCGGCCGCTGGACTGCGGAAATGTTTCTCATGTTTACGCTTGGCCGCGAGGATATATTTTCCTATGGAGACTTAGGGTTACGCAAGGGGATTATGAAACTGTATGGATATAAAAAGGAGCCGACAGAACAGCAAATGGAGAAACTCGCCACCCGCTGGAAACCCTACCGCACCTATGCCGCGAGGATTCTTTGGAGGAGTTTAGAGATATAATTGTTGGATTAACGCATCGGCGGTGCAAGTGATTGGCGACAAGGTAACTGTTGTTTCGGAAGGGGCGTGGAAAAAATTTAAAGAATAACCTTCCAGGTTCTTTACGTTTGAACATCCTACTATTATGCTGTTTCACCATCA
>JBBTTP010000030.1:0-1945 GCA_038064215.1 Patescibacteria group bacterium
CTTAAATTATGTATGGATTCCCGTTTTCACGGGAATGACACCAAGGCTGCTTTGCCAAACCCTGAATGGTTACCCTGGAAGGTTATGAGTGCACATAGCGTGCGAACCCGAAGAAAGGCTACTAGAACGCTCCAATCATCAAAACAGTATTATTTGGGGTGACTGACGGGATTTGAACCCGCAACGACTGCCTCCACAGGGCAGCGCTCTACCGTTGAGCTACAGCCACCAATTATATTCTCGTTTTTAAGAACCTTCTGCCAAATCCACTTTTAAAGTATTTTTCTCGCTTCAGTGCCTTATATTTAGACAAACATGCTTCGTAATAAACTAGTTGTATAGGCAATCGATTTTTTGTTGCATTCACCCTTACCTTCTGATGAAATTCCTCTATTCTTTTTTTCAAGTCATTGGTGTATCCAGTATATAACTTTCCGTCGGTTAGTCCTCTTAACACATAGGTATAGTAAAACATACCTTTGAGCTACCCGCCCGACACGCAAGACGAGCTTGCGAGCCGTTGCGGGCGCGGCAGTCACCAATGGCTATAGTATACCGTAAAAACAAGAAAACCGGAAGATTCGGGGTGCTACGGGCCAAAGAATCGCGAGAGGACGGCATGGGGTGGCGTATTGATAAGCGTTATGATATCTCCAACCGTGAATGCACCGTCATTTTCAAAATCCAATGGGAGGAATCTTGATAATTGAATAAGGGTCGTGCCCTCGCCGATGGTTTGCAATTTTTGGCGCGGGAGATAGTTAGGAACAATGGCCACGACGCGATACTGCTCTCCCGGCACGATATCTAAAATTTCCTTGATGGTGATGCGTCCGCCCGCAAGCGTTTGCCCGGGAAATTCATGGATGAGCTGGTCTTTTTTGTAGAGCAGCACTTTGACGTTTTGTGCATCGGATGTTTTTCGCCATCCCAGGTTGAGCTGAAGGGTCAGGTTTGGCGGCGGGATGATCGTGACCTGCCGGCTTTCGAGAGGAATGGTGCGATGGTTGTGGGTAATCCCAATGGTGACATTGGTTTGACCAGGTGATTGCGGGACAAGCAGGGTAAAACGGAGTTCGCCTTTTTGTCCGGGTTCGATGGTAGGCAATGTGACTTCAGAAATGGCAAAACCGTTGTTTTCCGGAATGGTCAAAGTATAATCATCCTCTGCACGAAGAATTGTCTGGCCCGAATTACGGATTTCGGTGCGGATCGTGTAGCGTGACCCTGCGACGAGCTTTTCCGGGATAAGCGGGTGGATGATTTCATACGATTCATGTTGTACCGGTTGTCCTTTTATTTTGCGTATTGATTGGTATGCCGTGTAATGCGGATAGTATTCCGTACTTCCAATTTTTTTGAATGAAAAGTGATCAAATGGATAATCCTGGTAGCTAAAAACAAATGGCGTAATGGCCACGATGCGCGGGTCTAGCCAGATCGTACTTGCCGCAATTTGGAAATTGGACCCGACGGTCTGCGGGTTTGCCAATCGCGGCTGCCAAAATTTTCCTTCACTATGGTTCCACCCGGTTTCTGTGATAAAGACCGGCAATTCTTTTTTTAACCCCAATTGCCTGAGATATTCCAATTCCCACGCAAATGAACCCAGGGTTCCCCTGCCGCGTGCGTAGGGAGAACCGGAAAAACTCGGGTTTGGGTAGCTGTGACTTGTCCAGCCATCCATTTTGTCCAAAAGTTCCGGTTTGGCAGTAATCATACGACTTAAGTAATCCGCCGCATCCAGGCTCCTTCCATCGCTTGCCGCCGATACGTCCAGTCCTGCAGGCAGTACAAAGAAATCCGGAGATGCCTGATTGAGGCTGTCTGCAAAGGCTACAAAGAGATCTGCGTATCCTTCCGGATCGATCGTACTTCCCCATTCATTGGCGTGATTGGGTTCGTTAAATAAAATGACGTAACGATTTTGGGTGGGCCAGTTGAG
>JBBTTP010000031.1:0-15854 GCA_038064215.1 Patescibacteria group bacterium
TTGATGATATCATCAAGCGCTATCAAGTTGACAACGTCAATGTTTTAAAAGAAACATTTGAATTTGTTCGCGGCAATGTGACATCCACGTTATCTCTGAGAAAAATCGTTGGCCGTCTGGAAGAACAAGGCATGAAGGTTTCTGCAACTACTATCGAAAACTACCTTCGCTATTGGGTGAGCGCCTACGCCATAGAAAAACTGACTAAATTTGATTTTAAACTCAGCCGGGTTTTTGCTCGAACGGCCAAATACTATGTCGTAGATAATTCGCTTATCAGCGGCCGTCACGAATCTGACGAAAAAAGATTGGAAAATCTGGTCTACAATGAACTTATTAGGATTTACGGACGCGAACATGTCTTTTTTGGCCAGAATGAAAACGGTTATGAAGTTGATTTTGTCGTGAATAAAGAGGGTAAATTTTTATGCTTTCAGGTTTGTCTTCGCCTGACGGATGAAAATTCAAAACGAGAGTTTGGTAATTTACAACTTGCCCAAAAACATCTTGGAGGGGACGGAACCGTCCTCTATGTTGACAATGCGCTTACAACTCATTCTTCAGAACACCCCGCCCTACCGGTAATCGAATGGCTACTTTATAAGGGGTAACCTTCCAGGTTCTTTACGTTGTCAACAGGATGTTCAAAGCTATTTAACCTGGAAGGTTATTTTTAAAAATAATTAACATGAAGATAATACGTGTCTATGTCTGAATCTTTATGATCAACCTTTACATATTTTAAACTACATCCACTTGAACCTACATAACTACCTCTATATAAAATTCCCGGCTGCACCGCCTTTACGTTTAAAGACGATCCTAAAATATCTATCCCGTTGTGAAATGAATAGATTCTACCGACCCAAGTATGGATTATAGCCCAAGTTTTGCCGTAACCTTGATTAAACTTAATTGGCCCATCCATTGGCCACTCCCACGATCCAGACGGATTGAAAAGATCTCCGTTTGAATCACCGCAAGAATATCCAGAACAATTCTCATAGGAAATACCTTTTAGGAAATTGAATGGATTCTCAGGGTTTCCATTTCTACTTACAATGAAATGACTGTGTGACCCGCTAGAATTGCAAGACTCACCTTGAATGACCGATGCAATTTTATCCCCTGCATTTACGCCTCCAACCTGAACTTCCGATCCGCCGCCAGAGATAATAGCTTGGATTGCCTGTTTCTCTGCCAATGCTTGTGCAAGAAGCTGCTGATATTTGGCTTCCTGACCTCTAGTCTGAGCAAGCAACGCGTCCTTTTCCTGCTTTTGCTGGGTAAGCTGGGTGTTTTGTCTCTCCAATTCCCTTTTTGCCTGTTCGAATTGCTGTTTCTTTTTTTCACGCAGTAGTTTTCTTTCGCTGTAATTATTCTGCGTCGCCTTTACTTGGAATAGTAGGTTAGCATCCCGACCCTGAACCGTCATGAGGTATTTCACCCGATTGGTTAAATCAGAAAAATTCTGACTTAATAACACGAGATTAAACGGGGATACAACGGAGCGCTTATAGGATTCGGGTATGCGTTTTAAGATGAGCTGCAAACGCTGGTTTAAGATAATCTCCAGACGGTTAATCTCATTTCCAAATTCATTTATTTCCTGAGAAAGTGAACCAATGGTATTTTTTGTATTTTCAATATTCAATATCAGTAATCGTATCTGATTATTCATGTAGTTGATCTGCGTTGACAACGTTTCCCGGGCGTTTTTGCATGTGTCCACCGCAGTCGAATAACAGGAAACTTTATCTTCTGGAGATTTACCGGCACAGGGGTCCTGCTGTTGACACACTTGTTGAGCACTAACTGGGGAAGTAAAAAGAAAAAATAGAAAAACAAAAAGAGAACACCATTGTATTTTGTTCATGCACAGTTTTACAATTTCAGATATCTGCCCAGTGCAATAAGGCTCCCGAAGCTGCCTAAAAGCAATCCGGATAACAGCATCCCGGATAAAAACCCGGCGGAAGACAGCACAAACTGCGTCGACGTCGCACTCACCAGAAGCGTGTGGATCACCGGAATTACTCCTAAAAACGCAAGGAGTGCCGGTCTGAGCCACACGGCAAGCACAGTTATGATCATCCACGCCCCGAAAGACCCCACTAACCCGTACAGCCCACCCTCCAATATAAACGGCATGCGGATGTACCACGGCGATGCGCCAATCAGTCTTAAAATATCGATCTCATCACGCCGGAGCGCAATTTTCATACTAATGACCGTCATAATGATAAGGATAGAATTAAATGTCAAAAGCCCGGCAACGATTCCACCGATCCACCGGATTGCATTAGTCCAGACAATCAGCGTATCCACCACATCCTTCTGATACACGACCTCTTCCACCCCCTGCGCATCTTTTATAAGCGGTTCAAGATCAGCAAGGAACTTCGGCTCTGTGGCAGAAATTTCCAGCGACGCGGGAAGTATGTCCGCAGTCACCATTTCCAGAAGCAACGGATCGTTTTTGTTCTGTTCCCGATAGATGAGAAGCGCGTCATCTTTTGAGACAAACTTTATCGAAGACGTTTTTCCCGTTGTTTCAAGTTTCTTTGTGAGCGCATCGGCATCTTCCTTCGTTGCTTTATCGACAAAGAATACTGTAATCTGCGGCTTCCGCTCAAAATACTGCAGGACAAACGCGGATGCCACGGCGCTCAAGAAAAAAATCCCAATAAGGAGAAACGTGACAAACAGAGTCACAATAGCGGCCATCGCCTGATACGGCGACCTGCGGATGTGCTTGGCTGTGGTGGCAAATGCGCTCATGGTTTTTTCGTGTGTTTGGCGACGTGATACCGGCCGTTTGCTTCATCGCTTTCTATCTTTCCATGCAATAACGCAATAGTGCGCTTTTTGACGTCGTTCACCACGGATGCGTTATGCGTCGCCATCACCACCGTTGTTCCCATTTTGTTGATTTCCTGAAGGATCGTAAAAATTTCCCACCCGGTTTCCGGATCCAGATTGCCGGTCGGCTCATCTGCCAAAAGGATTGCCGGCCCGGCAACAATTGCCCGTGCGATTCCGGTGCGCTGCATTTCTCCGGCAGATAATTCACCGGGAAACGACCGGTGCTTCTTTGCCAACCCGACTAACTCCAGAACATCCTTAACACGGGTAGCAATCTCTGCTTCTTTTTTCCCGACAATTTCCAGTCCCAGGGAAACATTTTCAAACACCGTCCGGTCCGTCAGTAATTTAAAATCCTGAAACACGGTGCCGATTTTTCTGCGAAGCAAGTGTACTTTGGAAGACGGCATGGTATGCACATTCCAATCATCCACATGTACCGTTCCGGCAGTCGGAAGAATGTCGCGGATAAGAAGGCGAAGGAGCGTAGTTTTCCCGGCTCCGGACGGACCGATCACAAACACGAATTCACCGTCCGGTATTTGGACAGTTATGTCGGACAGGGCATCATATTGCCCACTAAAACGTTTGGAAACATGGTCGAATCGAATCATTGCTGGATTTCAATCTTCCCCACATCCATAAGCCACGCGGCTTTTTCTGCTGCAAATGTCTGACCCCACACTTTTACCTTTTTCCCAATATACTGATCCAAGTCAACAACCGATGAAATAAGGAATGCAGTCTGCGACACGCCGCCTTCACGAATAAGCTTATGCGTCCCCTCGCCGTTTATGCCGCCTTTTTCCACCGTACCAACAGCGGAATCCTTAAACGTTTTTTCATCAGTCACTCCGGCAACCTTCCCTGTGTTGATCATCCCCGGTTTATTATTGCTAGAAAGTGTACCACCGGTTCGGGAAAGCAGATATCCCGTCCCGATCCCCAACACTATGAGCAGTCCATACACTCCCAACACCACCCGCCGGGCAATCGGCGCTTTCGCCTCTGGGGGCGTTACCGCTCCATCTTCAACAACGATATCTCCTTCAGTAAGTATTGGCTCTCCTTGTTGCATATGTTTTTCCATATGTATCACCCCTCCCATCTATTATCACTGCTTACGAAACTTTTTTCAAGTACGCGATGATAAAGTCTTCGATATCTCCATCCAGAACCCTGTCTGTGTTACCCGTTTCGTGCTGTGTCCGTACGTCTTTTACCATATGATATGGATGGATGACGTATGAACGGATCTGATTGCCCCACCCCGGTGTCTTATACGCCCCGCGCATAATCTTCTGCTCTTCCTGGCGCTTCCGTTCTTCCCGTTCCCATAGTTTAGCCCGGAGAACTTTCAGCGCGTATTCCCGATTTTGCCCTTGATATCGTTGTGCTTGGCTAGCGACGATAATACCCGTCGGTTTGTGCTTCAGCCGGACGGCAGTTGATACTTTGTTCACATTCTGCCCGCCTTTGCCGCCGCTTCGGTAAAAATCCCATTCCAGATCGTCTTCTTTTATCTCTGTTTCCAATGATTCTTCGATCACGGGAAGCACTTCCACCATTGCAAACGATGTTTGACGAAGATTATCTGCATTAAACGGTGACTGCCGCACGAGCCGGTGTACCCCTGCTTCTGCTTTCAAAAATCCATACGCATACCGTCCGCTTACCTGCATCGTGACGCTTTTTATTCCTGCCTCGTCTCCCTGCGTATAATCAATTTCTTCTTTATCCCATCCTTTACGTTCTATATACCTGCTATACATCCGATAGAGCATAGCCGACCAATCCATCGCCTCTGTCCCGCCCTGTCCTGCATGAATCGCAAAAATGGCATCGCTTGCGTCATATGGACCCCCCAAATACAACGCAAACTCGAAACGATCCAATGCTTTAGCAAGTTCATCTTCTTTTTCTTCAACACGTAACCGCTCAAGCGTCTCCCCTTCCGCGAGCTCTTTCATAAGCTGCGACATCTGTTTCATTTTTGCAGTCGCCCTTTGGGTATCCCGCCAAAAATCAGGGTGAGAACTTTCCGCTTCCAGCTCCCGGATGCTCCGGCGTTTTCCGTCAAGGTCAAGCTTTGAAAGAATCTGTGCTAATCTATTTTTTATTTCATCCTGCATACTGGTTTTTGTTTATCCGGCCACCATCATGGTTAAAAAACGCATAATAATGACTCCGGCAATGATACACACTGTTTCGGCTACTGATGTCATCGGTGCATGTTTTTTATGCAGTTCGGGTATAAGATCGCTTGCGGCGATATACAAAAAATTTCCCGCAGCAAACCCCACGAGATACGGAGCAAATTGCACCAGAGACGCGGAAAACATAAAAACAACCATCGTTCCAGCTATGGCCGTAACGGCAGACAGAAAGTTGTACCACAACGCTTTGGCGTTGCTGAATCCCCCGAATATGAGTATGGAAAAATCACCCAACTCATGCGGTATTTCATGAGCAATCACGGCAAGTGTCGTCGTAATACCCAAAGGAACACTCGTAAGAAACGCGACAGCGATGATCGTTCCGTCCAAAAAATTATGGACTCCGTCACCGATGAGACTCAGGTACGCCACCGGTTTTTCTACGCGATCTTCTTTTATTTCATGATGCCAGTGAATAAATTTTTCCAAAGCAAAAAATGAGATTATGCCTACAATAACAGACACATACGATCCCTCGCCTATGGCCGCATATGATTCCGGGATAAGATCAAAAAAAACCGCACCCAACAGGATTCCGGAAGACAATGCAAGCGTATATACAATGAGCGCTTCAAACGTATTTCTTTTTATGACAAGAAATACTGCACCCAAAAGAGAAAGCAAACTCACGATTGTGACGGATACAAGTGCATAAAAAAATATCATATTATGGCTTACACAGGACATCCTGAACCTGTTTTTTCTGCTCTGCCGGCATCTGGTCTACTTGCCGAACAAGCTGCTCAACTATCTGACGGGTCACGATCTCCTGAGATTTTTTTTCTATGGTGGAGATAATATTGGTAACGACGGAGCTTGCTGCCGATGCTACATTTACCGGCTTCACGGACGATTCATCCTGCACGCCTAAAATCTTCGCCGCTTCTTTCCCCACCGGCAACTGTACCACGGCATCGCGCACTTCCTGTAAGGGTTTCGGCCGGGCAGTAGCAGTAAATTTTGGCCACAGCAAACTGCCGGCAACTGCTGTAGCACCAACTGCAATAAAAACAAAAATAAATTGGAAAGCTCCCATAATCGCATCTTTTAGTATACTATACTAGCACCATGATCATTATGGGCATAGATCCGGGAGTTGCGCGTGTCGGATGGGCGGCAGTAGAAGAAAGGAACGGCAAACAAAAAGCGCTCGCATACGCCTGCATAACAACAGACAAATTCTCTGCCCTCCCTGATCGGCTGTTACTCATCCACGAATCACTCGTACAGCTTATCAAAAAATACCGCCCGGATTGCGTGGCAGTTGAAGACCTTTTTTTTGCGACAAACGCGAAAACAGCAATAGCGGTAGGTCAGGCAAGGGGTGTCATTCTGCTTGCTTGTGCGCAAGCAAAAATTCCCGTAGTATCCTATACGCCGCTGGGAATAAAATTAGCAATAACGGGAAACGGCAAAGCAGAAAAAAATCAGGTACAGCGTATGGTCACTCGGCTGTTGCACTTAAAGGAAATTCCCACACCGGACGACACGGCAGATGCTCTGGCTATCGCCCTGACGCACGCATATTCGTATAAAATGAAAGGCAAACTATGATCGGCATGCTCACCGGAACCATCGTGCAGGCGACGCATAACCCCATTATCGTCAATGTCCATGGCGTTGGCTACGCAGTCTTTATACCGGCACGCACGGTAACACAGCTCCATCTGAATGGAACAAGTACCTTTTTTATCCACACGCACGTTTCCGACGATGCGCTGGATTTATACGGGTTTCTTAGTCAGGATGAGCTGGATCTTTTCAAATTACTTTTAACCGTTTCCGGCATCGGCCCGCGGACGGCAATTGCAATCACCGATCGAGGAGCATCTGCCATACAAACGGCAATTATGACCTCGGATGTGGATTTTTTTACGACGATTCCCCGTTTAGGCCGCAAGAATGCGCAAAAAATCATTATTGAACTGAAAAGCAAGCTGGGGAGCACGAAGGAACTCGATCTTTCCGATGATGCAGACGGAGAAACCAAACAGCTTCTTGATGCCCTGCTTTCCATGGGATTTGCGCGAAATGAAATCGTGAGTGCAATAAAAAGACTGGACAACACCGATGTCACGCTTGAACAAAAAGTCCGTCATGCACTCAAAAATTTAGGTAAATCCGCATAGCCCTATGGCAAAACAAAAAACAGTTCAACCAAAAGATCCTATACAAGACGCTCCCACACCGGAGGAAGAACGGTTGTTTACGTCGCTTCGCGCCCAGACCTGGAAAGAATTTCAGGGACAGGAATCAGTGAAAGAAACGCTGCGTATCGCCATAGCCGCAGCCAAAAAACGCAAAGAGTCGCTCGAACACATCCTCCTGTACGGTCCGCCGGGATTGGGAAAAACCACCCTTGCCCACATCATCGGCAAGGAGATGAATGCCAATGTCCGCGTCACATCCGGCCCGGCGCTCGAACGGGCGGGAGACGTGGCGTCAATTCTTACCAATCTTGAACCGGGCGACATCTTGTTTATCGATGAAATTCACCGGTTAAATAAGGTCGTAGAAGAAACGCTGTATCCTGCTATGGAAGATTATGCGCTGGATATCGTCATCGGTAAAGGCCCGTCCGCCCGGACGCTCCGGCTGGACCTGCCGCAATTTACTATCGTCGGAGCCACGACACGGATCGGCCTTCTGTCTTCTCCCATTCGCGACCGTTTTGGCGTCGTTTCCCGGCTTTCATTTTATGCGCCCCGGGATTTGGAGCATATACTGGAAAAAGCTGCACAAAAGCTTGCGATCACTCTCCACGATGCTCCCAAAAAAGAACTCGCCAAACGAAGCCGCGGCACGCCCCGCATCGCCCTCCGGCTACTCAAACGCGTACGGGATGTCGCGCAGGTGGAAGGCGATGGCACTATCACCGAAGAGATTCTCAACCGTTCATTCCGTATGCTGGAAGTCGATGACATGGGCTTGGATGCGTCGGATCGAAGACTTTTGACAACGATCATTGATAAATTCGCCGGCGGGCCGGTAGGCATAGAAACCGTCGCAGCAGCGCTTTCAGAAGACATCGGCACAGTTGAGGATGTCCTGGAGCCCTATATTATGCAGATCGGATTTCTGAAGCGCACGCCCCGCGGCCGTATTGCGACTGCACAGGCATACAAGCACCTGGGGAAAACCCTACCAAAAAAACTGCAAGAAGAATTGTTTACCTGAGTGCATCTGCCACTGCAGTCTCCATATCGTTCCAGCTGTACGCGCCGGCAAAGTTTGTAGCATTGATAAAAAATCCCGGTGTTCCCCGGACACCCACACCGGCTGCAAGCTTAGAATCTTCTGCGATGCGCGCGTCATATTTCCCGCTGTCGAGACATTGCTTCATCTGACCCGCGTTGAATACAGATTTTAGAAAATCAGCGAGCTCCCCTGATTTCGTTTTATCATTCTTTATGGAATTATTAATAGCGGCATAGCCGGCGCTCGTCATCAGAAGATCGTGTACTTCCCAAAACTTGCCTTTTTCGTAAGCGCAATACAGCGCCTTCGTCCCCATTTCACCGTTTCCGTGTCCGTTTGTATATACATACGCAAATGCTGCGCGGCCAGCATCGACCAATTTTTTCATCTCCGGCACCGGAGCGATGTAACTGCCTCCGTCTGCAATCAATGTAAACCGATCTCCAACCTGTTTATTCAGCTCTCCATTCTTCCCTGCTGCGACATGGCAATAGGGACAACTTGGATCGGCCACTTCAATCAATAGTAATTTTTTATTGCTGTCGCCGAATTTTATGACTGATTGCGTAAAGACATTTTTGACCTGGTCTAACGTGATAGTAGGCGCTGCAGGCGCTTGCGGTTGTGCTGCTGCAGGTGCAGCCGCTGGCACGGAAGATCCTTTTTCCAAATATTTTACCTTGGTATACAAAGAACCGATGGTAAAGGAAGCAATCACAAGAAGCCCCACTAACACTACCTGAATCATGCCAATCCGTTCTTTCATAAAGATTCTCTCATTGTAATCAAACGTACATTTTTCATGCAAGAGATCAAAACGTCAAAATGCAGTATGATGATATCATATCCTTATGATGAGAAAATCTGTGCTCGATACCTCTGCACTGCATAAAGCACTCACCCGCCACGCAGAAATATCAGAACAAAAACTCAAGAAGCGCCACCCCAAAGCAGTATCGCTTCTGGAAAAAGCGGGCGTATCTGCCGGCAACATCCGCGACCATGCCGCTAAGCTCGCCGCCACCAGCGCAATGGCCGCTGCCATGCTGTTTGCTCAACCGGTCGCCCAGCAGGTATTTTCTTCTCCTTCTGCCAAGTACGCATCGTTCACTGTTGATCAATTACAAAAAACTCTTGCCGAACAGCTGGAGTCCATACTTCCCCAAATAGTTTCTCCTCTCACTCCTCAACAGGAACAGACAATCACGACGGCAATAAAGGACACGTGGGGCATCACTGCGGTTGCCTCGCTACAGAATGAACGTCTCAACAGAAGCTACGGCCTGATCGGCGCCGAACAGCACCTCCCGCGATTTCCGGGTGACAGCCTAGACCAGCATGACGAACCAAGACAAGAAGGCATCACGCCGGGTCTTGGCGCCTGGGGATATTTCGCCCCATCCAAAGAACAACTCACACAGGACCTGATCGAAAGAGAAAAATGGTATGTGGCCGTACAGACGCTCTATCTTCCGGATTGGAATACGAGATTCCGGTATCTGCGGGACTGGTACCAATACCGCAAAGTGTTGGTTGTTAATCCAGTCAACGGCAAAACCGTGGTGGCTGATGTAGCCGATGCAGGCCCTGCCGACTGGACCGGCAAGCATTTCGGCGGATCGCCGGAAGTCATGGCATACCTTGGACTCAATGTCGGCATGCAAAAAGGTCCGGTCATTTTATTTTTTATCGACGAAGCGGAGAACCCGGTCCCCCTGGGACCCGTACTGTATAATGGAAATAAATAATAATATGGCAAAAATTTTTTACGACCATCTGATTATCATAGAAGAAGTTATTGCGGTTTTGGACGAACATACTATTCCGATTAATAAACGGGCAGAATTTCTGAAGCTCATTGATCAAACTCTGCATCACGAGATTCTGGACGTTATCCTCACCCACTTACCGAAAGAAAAACATGAAATGTTTCTTACTCAATTTCATCGCGCCCCCCACCATCCGTCACTTATGAGCTTACTGAAGGAGCACGTCGAGGTCGATATTGAAAAAGCAATATTAAGACGGGCAAGTACCACGAAAAAGAAGATTTTGGCATCTATAAAGAATCATCTCAAGTCAGGATAGTGACACTTCTTCCACTTTTTCCCGGATCCGCACCAGCAGGGATCATTGCGGCCTAGGTGGTTCTTGGTTATGGGTTCATGGCTCGTTGAGGATTCAGAAGCATTAGTCTGCATGCGTTTGGCAGCTTGAGTGATTGACGAAGCAACTGAAGGTTTACTCATAGGAGTCTGAACTTGTTGCGGTGCTAGCTGCACCTGAACTTTGAAAATCCGATGAATAATTTCGCTGTCAATCCCTGCGATGAGCCGTTCAAACATGGAAAACGCCTCATTTTTGTATTCTACTAACGGGTCCCGCTGGCCATACCCGCGAAGCCCTATGCCTTCGCGCAGATCATCTATGGCATCCAGATGATCCATCCATAAATTATCAATAACCGAAAGACTCACCCACCGCTCCACCTGTCCCATCACGTCCGGCGTGACCTGTTTCTCCCGGGCTTCATACATGTCTCCCGAAAGTTTTGCAAAAAAATCTATCAGGTCCCCAACGGTATGCAGTTGTTCCGCCTGAATGATCAGCTGTTTTTTCGATGCTTCATCAAACGGAATCATAGAAACAAATTCATTGACTATTTTTTCGCGATCAAATGTGGCGTTCTTCTCCGTTGCATACACCGCAACGACATTGGTTATTTCCGAAGTGATATTGGTGAGAATCTTTTCTTTCTGCCGCTCCCCTTCTAAAATTTTTCTGCGCCTTCTGTAGACAATCTCGCGCTGTTTGGTGAGTACGTCATCGTATTCCACCAAGTGTTTGCGCGAATCAAAATGAAACCCCTCCACCTTCACCTGCGCCTGCTCGATAGACCGCGAAACCATCGGGTGCTCAAGCGGCACGTCTTCGGGAAGCTTAAAAATCGTCATAAGTTTAGCCACCTGGTCGCCGCCGAATAGCCGCATGATGTCATCTTCCAAAGATACGAAAAACCTGCTTGTTCCCGGATCGCCTTGCCGCCCGGACCGACCGCGCAATTGATTGTCTATCCGCCGGCTTTCGTGCCGTTCGGTACCGATTACGTGTATGCCGCCCGCAGCCACTACCTCATCATGCTGCTTGTGCCATACCGTCATATCCTTTTCCCATTCTTTTTCATCTTCGACTTCCCACTTTTCTTTCTTTGACCCGCCCAGGATTATGTCTACGCCCCGGCCGGCCATATTGGTCGCCACCGTCACTGCTCCCTTTTTGCCGGCTTCGGCGATAATCATGGCTTCCTTCAGATGATTTTTGGCATTCAGGACCTGATGCGGTATACCTTTGCGGGTCAGGTAGTCGCTGATGATTTCATTTTTCTCAATCGATGTCGTACCCACCAGCACCGGCTGGCCGCGCTTGTAGCAATCAATAATATCCGCGACCACTGCCGCGTACTTCGCCCTCGGCGTTTTATATACGCTATCGGCAAAATCTTTGCGAACCATCGGGCGATGCGTGGGGATAGCAACGACATCCAAGTTATAAATTTTCTTGAATTCTTCCGCTTCCGTCGACGCCGTACCGGTCATGCCGGCAAGCTTCTGATACATACGGAAATAATTTTGCAATGAAACCGTTGCCAATGTTTTACTTTCCTGTTGAATCGCTACTCCCTCTTTTGCCTCAATTGCCTGATGAATGCCTTCGCTGAAACGCCGCCCCTGCAAAAGTCTGCCGGTATATTCGTCCACAATCACCACCTGCCCTTCTTTCACGATGTAATCTTTATCCTTATGAAACAACACTTTTGCTTTCAGTGCCGCCTCAATGTGATGCACGGTCTCAAAATTGGTTTCATAAATATTCCCGAGCCCAAGCATTTTTTCAATTTTTAGTATGCCGTGATCCGTCAAGTGTGCGGTGCGCAATTTTTCGTCTATTACAAAATCCGTCTCACTGCCGAGCCGTTCCACCATTTTGGCGTAATCATAATACGCATGCGTCGCCTCGGTATCCGGAGCAGAAATGATATGCGGCGTGCGCGCTTCGTCGATAAGAATGGAATCCACCTCGTCAATCACCGCAAAGTGATACTCCCGCTGAACAAGCTGTGCCATATCCGATGCCATATTGTCCCGCAGATAGTCAAACCCGAATTCCGAATTGATGCCGTAGGTTATATCGGCTCCATATGCTTCTTTCCGCGATACCGGACGTAAATGCTTCAGCCGCCAATCCGTAGCAGTCGCATCCGTATACTCGATATCATAAAGAAATGACTGATCGCTGATAATGGCAGAAACCGTGACACCGAGGAGGCTGTATATCTGACCCATCCACCCGGCATCGCGGCGCGCCAGGTAATCGTTGACGGTCACGAGGTGAACGCCCCGGCCGGTTAAGGCATTAAGGTAGAGCGCCGGGGTAGCAGAAAGCGTTTTCCCTTCGCCTGTTTTTTGCTCAGCGATTTTCCCGCTATGCAGAGCTATGGCGGCCATGAGCTGTTCATCAAAATGCCGTTCGCCGATCGTGCGGTATGCCGCCTCCCGTACCAGCGCAAACGCTTCCGGAAGCAAATCATCAGGCGTTGAGCCGGACACCAACCGCTCCTTCAATTCCGCTGTTTTTTTGGCAAAATCCGTTTCTTTCAGCTTCTGTATAGCACTCTCAAGACTATTGATACGGGTAACCGTAGTACGCAGCCTGCTGATCTCTTTTTCATTGCTGTCGAGAAGCCTTCCGAGGAATTTGAGCATGAGGCTATTGTACCACAGAAAAAAACCGGTTTCGGACTATCGAAAAATCAGAAACGTTACTGAAAATTTTTTTGAGTGATGCTTCTAGAGTTTGCGACTGCTTTTCATATTCCAGTTCACGCAAATAATTCATCACCATCCAGCCGTCTCGAGAGAGAATGCTCTTTAACAAGAAGAGAAATGATGGATTTTTGACAAAAGAAGGAATGGTTCTTCCGAGAAACAGGTCAACCACTATAGCATCGTATCGCACGTTTTGTCTCCGGGCATCTGCAACAAAACGCTGAGCATCGCCCTGCAGTAACGTAACGTTCTTCATATCCGATAATCCAAAATATGTCCGGCCGATAGCAATCATGCTTGTATCAATATCCACGCCCACAATCAACGCATCAGAATACATTTCGCGAAGCAGATGAATCACCGTTCCACCCGCAACCCCTAGAACGAGTATTTGCAAGAGGTCCTCTTGCAAATGGCTCTGTGGCAATCCAAACGATTTGAATGCTTCTTTCCAAAGCATTTCTATGTAGGCGCCGGACTGCCGGGAACCGTTCACTAACAGCTTATATTTCCCATGCTCCTCTATAACGCGGATATCGTGGTTATATTTGCTTGACGCGCGAAAAATTGCTTGAGGAAAAAGATAGGAAAGCCAATGCATGAATTTTTTATCGGCGGATTTCTGACGTACCCATAAGCGGCTGAAGTACTTTGGGAATTCGAATAGATCCATCTGCTTGCTGATAGTTCTCCAATATTGCAATGAGGATACGTGGTGAGGCAATAGCGGTGTTATTAAGAGTGTGGCAAAAAAGTGTTTTGTCGTCTTTCGTTTTATACCGGATTTTTAACCTCCTGGCCTGAAAATCGCCCATTACGGAGTTACTCATCGTCTCGCCGTAACTCTTTCTCCCCGGCATCCATGTTTCAATGTCATACTTTTTCACCTGCGGCTCGCCCATGTCTCCGGTACACATAAGGAGCACGCGGTACGGCAACTCCAAATCCTGAAGAATTTCCTCTGCGTTGGCCAATAACTCCTCATGAAGAGTAAAAGAATTGTTCATATCGTTTGTTGAGATAATTACTTGTTCAACTTTACTAAATTGGTGCACACGGTAAACCCCTTTCGTATCCTTTCCGTAACTCCCCGCTTCTCTTCGGAAACACGGTGAAAATGCAACAAACTTTTTTGGCAAATCTTTTTCGTTGAGCACCTCATCAGCAAAGTATGCTGTCACCGGTACTTCCGCGGTTCCGGCCAAATACACATCGTCTTTTCCCAGGTGATACACTTCTTCAGCTCCCCACGGAAACTGGCCGTTGCCAAACAGCGTGAATCCCTTCACAAGACTGGGTGCAATAAGCGGCGTGTATCCTTTTTTGATAAGCTTCTGAAACGTATAGAACAGCACGGAAAATTCCATCTGCGCCGCCTCGTTTTTCAAAAAATACGCCCGGAACCCGCCGACTTTGGCACCACGGTCAAAATCAATAAGATCCAGAGATTTAGCCAGTGCAATGTGGTCCTGTACCGGATAATCAAACTTCGGGACCTTGCCCCACGTTTTTACTTCTTTGTTTCCGCTGCTGTCTTTTCCGATGGGGACACTCTTGTCCGGCACATTAGGAACGGTGAGCATGACAAGTCCGAATTTTTCCTCCACGCCCCGCAGCTCATCTTCAATAGTTTTCAACTCTTGTTTAAGCTTTCTTCCTGCCGCACGGCCTTCTTCGGACGTTGCTTTTTCTCCGCTGTTGCGCTTGGCACGAATGACTTCGGCTTTTCCGATAAGCTCTCGCCGTTTGTCATCAAGCGCCAGCAGCCCTTTCCAATCCACGTCGCGATTTTTATTTTTCGCTGCCTGCTTGCAAAGCTCCAAGTTTTCTCTGATAAATTTGATATCTAACATAGTCTTGTTTTTATTTGTCATTCCGGCCTTTGAGCCGGAATCCAGTTTTCTATAGAAGATGGATCCCAGGTCAAGCCTGGGATGACAAAAAAGCCTTGATTACTGGCTTCAGTTTTTCTAACGCCTTCTTTCTATGATTATACCTGTCTGTCTCATCAGGGGTCAACTCATTGTGGTTATAAAACTTTCCGATTTCGGGAATATACAGCAACGAGCGATAAGGAAATCCCGCAACTCTCACCGGTGACGCTTTTTGGGGAATTATACCTCTGGTTGCTGCTGTTGCCGTATGCACGTCTCCGCTGGGCAATGCTAATGCCAACACAGCACGCAGTTGTGCCCCGCGACGAGCGCGGGGTAAACTCCTCATTTTTTTCAACGCATATTGAATCAACTCCTCATCTTCATCCTCCCGGTCGCCGTGGATCCACCGGTGTGATTTAACGCCGGGTTCTCCATTGAGCGCATCAATTTCTAGTCCGCCGTCATCAGCAATCGTGGGCAATCCGGACTTCTTTGCATAATATGTGGCTTTAAGAATTGCATTTTCTTCAAATGTTTTCCCGGTTTCTTTCACTACATCAGCAATCCCAATATCCCGAAGGCTTACTAATATTATAGGCAAATCTTTTAGGAATCGTTTTATCTCTGCAAGCTTTCCGGGATTCGTTGTAGCAATAAGTAGTTTGATCATTTTTCGGGTCGGAGAGTCGGAAAAAGAATCACGTTCTTTAGATTTGGCTGGTCGGTAAGCAAAGATACCAACCTATCAATTCCCATCCCCCATCCGGCGGTTGGCGGCATACCGTACTCAAGCGCACGAATATAATCATCATCGAAGGCCTCATGCTCATTTTGCCCTTCTTTTCCAAGTTTTTCTGATAGACGCCACCGGA
>JBBTTP010000032.1:0-2325 GCA_038064215.1 Patescibacteria group bacterium
AAGCGATTAAAAGGCATGGGTCAGATTATAAACTCCACCTTGTAGTCTCTTTGCAAGAGGAAGAAGAAGCGAGTGATCCGACTCTAAAAGAGTATCATGAGGGGTGGTTAGCTACGTTGGACCGAATAAAGGAAGATAGGGAAGAAGCGCTGCGGAGAAGTAAGGGGAGATACGTGCATACTTTACCCGATCCTTTTGAGGAGGTATGATTGGGTCATGAAATGCTATCCCCACCTCTTCCTCGCCGGCACGTTTGATGGGCTTCATGCCGGGCATCGGGCCATTCTCACCCGGGCGTTTGAGGAAGGGGAGAAGGTGACGATTGGGTTGACTTCGGATGCGTTTGTGAAGAAATTTAAAACGTTAACCTTTAAAATTAAAACGTACGAAGAACGAAAAAAAGTTCTTGAACAATGGCTTAAAAAAAGAAATAATCACGCTTCAATTATCGCCATTGATGACCCCTACGAGCCGGCGGCAAGCATGTCGGATCTGGATGCAATCCTTGTGACCGCGGAGAATAAAAATCGAGGAGAGCATATTAACGCTCTAAGACAGGGTCTCGCCCTGTCACCGCTTGCGCTTATCGAAGTCCCCATGGTGGCAGCCGAGGATGGCACGACCATTTCCTCAACAAGGATGAGAAACGGAGAAATTGACCACGACGGCCGCCTGATCATGCCGGAGTCCTTGCGAACGATTATTGGAAGACCATTAGGGACGGTCCTTGAAGGGGTTGCCATAACGGCCTCAATCGCAAGGAGTTCAGAACATGCGATCATCACGGTTGGGGACATTGCAACCAAGACCATCCTGGATGCCGGAATCATCCCAACCCTCTCCATCATCGACGGTATGGTTGGCAGGAAGCCATTTCACGAAACCTTAAAACTTCTCCAGCTTCAAAAAGTTAAACCTTTTATGCCTAAAGCTGTGAAAAGCGGGCCGGGGTATATCAGTAGAGAAGCGATAAATACTATAAGATCCAGTGTAGCTTCGGATACCGGGAAT
Organism: Patescibacteria group bacterium; assembly: GCA_038064215.1. Taxonomy (GTDB): domain Bacteria; phylum Patescibacteriota; class Microgenomatia; order UBA10105; family UBA927; genus JACREN01. The sequence goes on from JBBTTP010000032.1 coordinate 1,012, forward strand.
CAACGTATCAAAGAGCATCATGTTATCATTATTGACGGCGAGGAAGACTTGTTGGTTTTGTCGGCTGTGGAATATGCGCCGGTGGGGAGTATTGTATATTATGGACAACCGGGTAGGGGATTAGTTGAAATTACCGTGACGGAAGAGAAACAGAAAGAATGCCGGGATTTATTGTCAAAATTTTTGATAGGTGCAAAATAAGTTTTATTATTGGATAATTACCCCAGGTATGGCCAAATACGTGCCAGATGTTAAAACGCAGCGATGGGTCATAATCGCACCCCAGCGAACTGTCCGCCCGGACGATTCAGAAAAAAATGCGGCGAAGGCTGCAGTTTGCCCCTTTTGTCCCGGCAATGAGTCACTAACGCCGCCGGAAGTGTACCGGATCGGTCCCGGTGTCGCAGACTCACCCGGCTGGCAGGTGCGCGTGGTTCCCAATAAATATCCCATTACCGACGTCCATGAAGTGATTATTCACAGTTCGAGCGATACGGATGATGTGGAAAAATTGTCGGTTGATCACGTTGCAAAAATTCTTACGTGCTACCGTGATCGCTATCGGGCGCATGAGGCAGACGGCCAGGTGCTTATTTTTTGCAATCACGGATTTCATGCAGGGGCAAGTTTGAAACATCCACATTCGCAACTGGTTGTGGTCCCAAAGCAAATTAATCTGGATGCACTTTCGCGGGAACCTATTACGAGTGTCGTGGAAGAAAATACTTTTTTTATTACCTACTGTCCGGAGTTTTCCCAATGGCCGCTTGAAGTGTGGATTGCGCCTAAAGTTGAGGGGACGAAGTTTGGCGATGTGGCGGATGGGGAGATTCCCGATTTGGCAGGAGTGCTGCAGAAAACTTTGCAAAAGATCGAGGCAGTATCCGTCCAACCGGACATGCCGCACATGCAGGATCGTACGTTTGTCTACAACTATTATATATATCACGGGACCAACTGGTACATCCGCATCATCCCGCGCCTGGTCCACCGGGCGGGTTTTGAGCTGGGGACGGGCCTCAATGTCAACGTGGTCGATCCGGCGGAAGCGGCCCTTCGACTTCGCTCAGGGTAAACGGTTTTTTACACCGCACTTTTTTGTTGAAGTCCCAACAGCCACATAACCGCTTCTTTTTTGTATCTGCGGTCGCCGCGGGAGTTTATCCGTATGGCAGGCAGCTTGCCCCGTTTGCCCCAGCGTTTGATCGTCATGGGGGAGACCCGTAAAATTTTAGCGACTTCCCGTACGGTTAATAAATCCGGCCATTCATCACCGAGAGACATAGGAGTTCACTTTCTGGACAGCATCACTAC
>JBBTTP010000033.1:0-2631 GCA_038064215.1 Patescibacteria group bacterium
CCTGCCTGGGTGGCGAGGTTGCGTTCGTGGGAGAGGCCGAAGCTGGTGCCGTGCTTTTTGTACATGCCCCAGTACCCCTTTTTCTTTTTGCGGTTATTCTGAAGCGAGAGCCAGGAACTGCTGTCCTCGATTTGCTCGCGCAGAATTTTCAACATGGACTTCAGGCGTTCAAAAAAGTTCAAGTGGTACACGCCCGGCGCGACCGGTACTTCCGTGACTGCCTTTTGGATTTCCAGGTTGAGAGACTTGAGCGATGCGGCAAGCATTTTAAGTTCTGCCCGTATCGCATCAATGTGCGGCTTGAGGTTGGTTTCCTCTACTCGAACATAGGGCGTGCGTTTGATTTCCGGCCGAATAAAGCGAGGGATGGGAGCCCTTTCGCGTCGAAGCATGTCAACGGATTGATTTGCCTTGAGTTCCCCTTGTTTAGGAAGGGTCCCAAAAATGCTAGCGAGCGCGTCCGTAGCGCTTTTTGCGATGACGTCTTTGGCTACGGCATTCCCGACGCCGCTGCCGATGCCGCGTATAGCCTCCAGTATGCTGTCGTTGGACCTGGTTACCGGCTGTTTTTTGGGCTGTTGCGGCTGTTGGAATGCGCTGTCATCCATATACTATAGTATACTACAGGACAGGCAGGCGAATCAATTATTACTTATCAATATTACAAAGTGGCCAGGAAGTCAAGAGTCTTTTGGCGGCGTAACAGCGAGGCAAGGTAATATTTCTGGCCTTCCAATGATTTTTTCTCCTCATCGGTTTTGCCGGTTTTGATAACCGTCTCGATATCATCGTCGGAGACTACAATCCCCTCTTTGTCTGCAATTTCTTCCAGTGCAAATTCCAGTGCGAGCGTTCGCGTTGCCTGCTCCTCGTATTCCTTTTTGATGCTTTCCGGCGAGCGGTTGGTGGAGGCAAGATACTGCTCCACCGTAAGCCCGAGCTTCTTCGTTTGATCAATAAGGTCAGAAAGCAAGCGGTTGACTTCGTGTTCCAGAAGCAGACCAGGGATTTTGATCGTGACGTGCTCGTAGAGCGCCTTCAAAAGTTCATCGAGGGTCGGTTTTTGATCCTTTTGATCTTCTTGTTTTGGTTCATCTTTGCCGGGAACCCATATCTTTTTTTGTTTGGCGGACTTCACGTCCTGAATCGCCTTTTTATATTCGCCAAGCGTGACTGCCGGCTTTTCGCACGTGAGGGCGCGCACGATCCAGTCTTTGCCTTCATTGGCTTCTTTCAGCTCAACTTTTGGCGTGACGACCGGCCGGATTTTTTGCTGAGACGTGGCTTCGTTGTACGCTTTGGGAAGCAGGTCTTTGAGGACTTCTTCGTATATTTTTGTTTTATCAAGTTTTTCCTCGACCGCAATCCTCGGCGCCTTACCTTTCCGAAACCCGGCGATTTCTGCGTTTTTGACTGTTTCTTCTATCGCCTGCTCGTATTTTTGGGCGATATCGGCCCACGGGATCGTAATGGTGAGTTCAATGGTCTCGTCCGGCAGTCGCTGGAGTGTGCTCGTCATGCTCCGGAGTGTATCACAGATTTAATTATTTGAGAAGCCCAGCGGCAGGTCGAGAACCGGCGGAGAGAGGCTGGGATCCCGGATTGATAGGCCATTCAGGTCATTGGCAAGCGACTGGACTGATGTATCGAGTGCCTGAAACGCACTTTGGGACGCGATGGCGGAAGGAGTGCGCTGCGGCGTGGGAGTGGGTATCGTTGTTGGCGTGGGAGTGGGAACGAGTGTCGTGGGGGTTGTTGACTTGGTGCCGGAAACTATCAGGGAACCGATCAGAAAAATGGCGATAATTGCGGCGATACCTGCCCAGGGGGAGCGGAGTTTTTGCATAATGATTGCAGCAGTTGATAGCGTTGGAACTGCCTGAACCGGTATGACCGGGATTTGGTTTGTGATAATTGGATTGTCCATAGGTGTTAGTCCTGATACAGCAATGCATTCATGAGTTCGGTGAGATTGCCGGTCGCTTCTGCTAAATATTGTTTTGCTTCTCCTGCGTCTTTTTGCATCGCCTGAAAACTGCGGTCAATCTCTTCCTGATAGTTGCTTTTTAATTGGTTATTGGTCGTGTTGATCGCTTCTATTTTTTGCTGATAGAGGCTTCGTTTGTTCGCTATTTGCAAAAGCCACCGGTCGATCGTGGCTTGTTTTTGCGGGGTGAAGGCGCCGCGGTTTGTGTTCACCAATGCTTGTGCAGTCGTGCCGATGGTGTCAAAGCGTTGGGCGTGCACGGAGAGGTTTCCCAAAATAATGCCGATGATGGTCTGGCGCATGGATGCGTAGAGAATGGTATAGTGCGACTCAAGCTCTTTTGAACTATTTACCGTGTCCTCGATTGATCCAATAGACGTCATGCGGTCTTTATGCGCATTGAGAAACGTTACTTCATTTGCGATGAGCGCCTGGTAGAGCTGTTTTCCTGTAGCTGTCAATCCCCTATCTTCGTTGAGTTTTTCATTGAGAAGAAAGAGATACGCGCGCAACAGTTCGTCGCGTTGGGAGAGCATGGTCTTCGTCTTTTCCAGTGTCGTGGTTTGGCTCGTGAGGCTTTTAAATTTCAGGTATTCATTTTTGGCTACCTGAAAATCGGTGTTGGTCTGGCGATAGAGATCAAA
>JBBTTP010000033.1:2731-4408 GCA_038064215.1 Patescibacteria group bacterium
CACCCTGGCTTGTCATTATTATACCTTCCTTAGATGGTGATATCCAGCTGGTTCGGGCGGGTGGGAGCAAAGGCCTGAATTTTTTCCAGGAAAAAACGCACTTTCCAGCTCCAGGCGGGAGAGGCGGCGTAGATGCGGCCGATTTGCTCGATGGAGCGGGCGCCTTTATCAATATAATTATAACGCAGGCCTTCTGATACTTTGGTAATGCCGTCTCCCCAATTTTTAAAATGGATACCATCCTGCTGACCCGTAAATACACCCCAGCCCCACCCGTTATAGGAATTGTAGGGAATGTGCTTGCCGAATGTTGACTCGATGCCAGCGATGGCAGCCACGAGCTTCCAGTCCAAGCCAAGGCGGTCGGCTTCGGCCACAAAATGGTCGGCAGAGTCGGTAAGCGGCGAATCAAATGAAGCCAGGAAACTGCGTAGCTGGTCCGCGCGCGTATCGACTTTCGGCTGATGGAACGCCAAAAGGCCAGCACTGCCTGCCTCGGGTGCCTCGGCATTGGCAGAAGGCGCAGTACTAAGCACTCCTGCGACCAATGCGATACCAATAAGTATGGTAAGAAATTGTTTCATAGTCATACGCCACAAAAAAATCCTAAAGCAGATTGTTAAGAATCAACCTTAGGATCTAACGAAGAAGTATAGCACGAAAAAGGTCTCGTGTCAAGTATTATGGGATATTACCGATAGATAAAATGGGTTAAACTGAGGCTAAATATGGGTGTGTTATAGGCCCGTTTAATATATCTCGTTTTGGAATGATTCTACGCAGCGTGTCCAGGAATAATCGGTTTGGACAGAAGGCGGCGCCCACTTGGCTCCGATATCCTTGAGGTCAATAAGTCCTTTGTCATAGTAGGTTTCTTTGATGTATCTACTGACCCATTCGATGGCCTGCGGCCAGCTGTCAAACCGTGCGCCGCTCTGTTGACCAGTGTACACGGCGATCCCCCAGGCATTGTAGGAGCGGGGCGGGATGCGTTTGCCGGCGTTGGATTCACACATGGCAATCGCTGTGACGAGGCGAAAATCAATCCCCTGTTGGTCTGCCTGCGATACCAGTATATCCGTATACGGAGCCATGGGTGACTGGTGGCGTTCCAAAAAGAGCTGTAGGAGGAGCGCGCGGGCATCAGCGGCGATGACTTTGGCGCCCAAGACCTGCGCGGTGCCGGCAGATGCGGTGAGCTGGAAGCCGGTATCTGCCAGGGGACTTGCGGATAGCCTGCTGCCGGTAGCGATCCCCGGGCGCGATGAAGCCAGGAGCGACAGATTAACCAGAAGAAAGATGAACGCGGTCGGAAACCAAAGAAAAACTATGAGCGCTTTTCTCATTATCACCGTATACTGCCATAGGAGCACCGGTCTGTCAAATTCTGCTATAATCATGGGTAAAGCCTCTGTAGCTCAACTGGATAGAGCGCATCGCTTCGGACGATGAGGCTGGGGGTTCAAATCCCTCCAGAGGCGCCTCACTATGCTCGGCACTAGCCAGTCGCTTCGCTCGTGGCGTTGCGCATCTTATGAAATGGTATGTATATATTGTTGAGTGTGCGGATAAAATGTTGTATACGGGAACGACCATTGATCTAGCGAGAAGAATAAAAGAGCATAACTATGACAATACATTAGGTTCTCGGTATGTACGCGTAAGGCGGCCGGTGAA
>JBBTTP010000034.1:0-4257 GCA_038064215.1 Patescibacteria group bacterium
TCCACGAGCCGCTTCGTACGTCGTACTACTTATCGGCGTATACATATCAAAACTATACTGACCACGAAGTCCCACCGCATGATTTGTCCGATAATCGGGTTGATAGGGAAAAACAGACGGATATACATAGGCCGACCCTGCACGGCGTCCGGCATCGGCGATATAATCTATATATGCATGATCATGCACTCGCTCGATCCAGGATAAAGGAAATCGTTGCGGAAGTATAAATCGAACACCAGATAATTGTCCAAGTGAAATTTTGATGTTTTCAATCCGTTCAGGCACCTCGGCATGCGGATCACGATTGCCGTTGAATATTTCGTTTGGTGGACGATGCCGTAGGTGATAGGAGGGGTAAACGATAATCATAGTGTTGCGAGATACATCATTGTAAAATCCCGTAATCCTCCCGGCATACGACCATCTCCAACCGTTACATTTTGCTGAAGGATTTGAGGAATATCAGTTTCTCCGACTCGCCGTGGCGGTACCCTCATGCCAATAGCATTCCCGACTCGGTCTGCTCTTGTACGATAATTTGTCTCTGCAATAATAAGTGGCGGTCTTGGCAACCCCTCAAGATCCCGTAGAACCTGCGTATGCAAAAATGAAACGCCTGCCGCCATAATTCCCTGTCCCTCAAACCCCTCACGGGTCCGCCATTCCGTGCTTTCGACAACCGGTAGGTTCTCTCCGTTTCCCAATGGCAATCGCAATAATTCCGCCATAGATACAGAAGCAACGAGATCATCTCGATCGATAACACAACTAAACCATACATTACGTCGCGAAGGACGTAGTTGCTGCTGCTCTTGGAGCCGTCTAGAGAGCGTTTCGATACCTTCCCGTGTCCATTCAAACGTTTTTCCCCACAAGTCATGAATCTGGTCAATTTGCCTAGTACCAATCAGTGCGTCACAACGGAATCCCTGCTCCTCAAGCCATTGAAACCGCTCATGAGGAAGCATGCTCGGAGATGGATACGTCATTGTTGTTTCCACCATGTTTTCAACGCTCGTTATCGGACGACGATGCTCTGCATTAAGTCCAAATAATGTCATCCATACTGGTTGTCTATCTACACTTCCTGCGGGCACTGCCGCTTCAAGAGTAGACGAAGCGGACGTTATTGCAACATCACGCAACGCATCTTCTGTTAACACAGCACGAAGCACACAACGTCCGGCGACCCCACGATGAATGGCTTCCTGTGCACGACGATACTGACGTTCAATGAACGATACGTCTGAAATGACGCCTGGCCAGTTACAGTACAACCGATTATGCGATCGGTACTCTAATCCGAGCGATCCTGTACTCGAAACGATAGCTTCAGTTTCATGATTTGTCATAGTTCCTCCTTTTTCTCCATCAAAAAACCCCTCCGGAGAGGGGTTTTCGTGTAAAGTAAATTTAATGTTTTATATTATTCCACGAGCACCTCTCCCGGTTAGGGATTGTTTCTTCGCCTTTTTGCTGAATAAACAATTGGTACTCATAGACATAAGTTCCTACATATACACGTATATTTTAATGCTGTCAATAGCTCAAACAAAAAACCGTATTTATTCTATATGCAATATCTTATAGAGGATTTTGCCCGCTGGAGCCTCAACTTCAACTGTTTCTCCTGGTTTTTTACCCATGAGGGCGCGACCCAGCGGCGATTCATGGGAAATTTTCTTCTGCATGGGGTCCGCTTCCCACTCGCCCACCACCGTAAATACGTCTTTTTTCCCGTTAATATGCAGGGTTACTTTGCACCCCACATCGACCTGCTTTTTGCTGTGCGTCGTCACTACTTTGGCTCCGTGAATGATCTCTTCCAATTCCGCAATTCTGCCGTCAATAAACGCAAGGTCCTGCTTCGCTGCGGCATATTCGCTGTTTTCAGAAAGATCACCCAATTCCCGGGCGTCAGAAAGCCGTACAACCGCATCCGGCCGTTTCTTCTTCGTCAGTTCCTCGTGCTCCATCTGGAGCTCCGCCAATCCCTCCTTCGTCAGAAGGACGCGGTGATTCATGTCTTGAGTTACCACTTGATCATTCATAGGCTAAAAAAAATCCCCCTAGGCGCTGCTATAGGCTTGGGAGCAAATAAAATAAGACCAACAGTGTTGTAGTTTACAGAAATTGCCTTGTCGTGTCAAGGGGAAACTGATAGAATAAACCGATGACGCGGCGCGTTCGTCTATCGGTTAGGACGTTAGATTCTCAATCTAGCAAGAGGGGTTCGATTCCCCTACGCGCTACCAACCTAGTTTTGAAGTAATTGACGGCCTCAATAACTATGCCCTAAAAAGATATAAGAGAGAGAAATTACTAGGCACTCCCCTTCAATTTCCTTGGGTGATGAGAAATACCGGATTTAATAATATAAGCGCAGGCACGGGTTTGGTGGCTATAGAGGAAATGGCCCACACAGGACAACTGCAGCCTCATTCAACGCATCTCATGCTGGGATTAGGCATCGGAAATTCAGTCGGAATTCATCTTGTCCGCTTCATCTGATATAGCTCACCCATCCCTCGGGTGGATTTCCCGTAGTCGCTAAGACATTATATCAGGAAAGTAAGAACAGGGAGATTTATAAGGTAGTAAAACGGATTTCCAATCTCGTATTCAACGCGGCGGCAAGCTTTTTGAGAAAGGCAACTGAAGGATTGCCTCTGCCAGTCTCCAGTCTGGAGATTACCGACTGTTTTGTACCGATTTTTCTAGCGAGCTCTTCTTGCGTCACTCTTTTTTGAACACGAGCGTCTATCATCGCCTGAATCAGTGCAAATTCCGGCTGGAGCTTATCATATTCAGCCTTGATTTTTGGATTCTTTAACGACTCCTTTTCCCAAACGGCAAAATCCAAATGATGTCTCTTCATAGCATATATGCTATATTATCTCTTTCATCCTGTCAACTGCTGTTTTTAGCTCTCTTTCCGGCGCTTTCTGACTTTTTTTCTTAAACGCATGCAATAGATAATACTCGTTGTGAACCATGGTATACAGGATTCTCACTGCAATTTTTCCGGTGATTCTAAGCTCGTATAATTTATCCCGCACTTTCTTTACATACGGTGGTTTCAAATATGGACCGTTGTTGCCCAGAAGGCGAATCGAATGAAGTGCTTTTGCATACGTGGCTTCGTTCTGTTCCTCTAGAAATTCTTCACCGGATAATTTCCTCTTGCCGTCTGAAAAAACTTGACGTTCCAGCTCATAGCGCCATTGTAGCAGAATTATCCCGTAGAAATGTCCCACTCCGGCATTTAAGAACGGTTAGGACAAATTTCTACTAAGTCTACAAAAGAGCTATAGTTAACCCGTCGGGTTGATGTGCATCTTACCCTTCAACTCTTTGGCAGCCTATGACTTTAGGGGGGGTGAACTATTGCTGCTTTTCCTGTCTCAGGGTCAGTAATAAATTTTACGGGGTCTCCAATCCCAAGGTCACGCAACAATACATCATCAGCATCCGCCGGAAATGATTCGCTATTCATCTTTACAGCGAATGTTCTATTGCCATTAGTATCTCTGCCAGTAAAAATCACCGTTCCTTCCATACTATGAGGCTATTGTAATGCTCTGAAACTTGATATTCAAGTAAAAGGCTAACCACCCGGCGGGTTGATTTTCACCGTGGGCGTTTCATTATTTCCCCCACATCGCTGTATCAATTTCCTGTATAGAAAATCCATGCTTTTTCATGCTGCTCATTATCTTTGACTGTGTTACTCTGTCATATTCAGATTTCCCTTGTAATACAATTAAAAATGGCCGTTCTGATGGAACATGTTTTTTGGGACACGTATACTTACGATGTCGTGATCCTACTTGTGGTTCAGGGGCAAACCCCAATCTTTTGAGGCAACGAGTAAATTCCGTCGATCCAAAGGATTTCATGACACAATCGCGGAAGGACGCAATGAAGAATCTATAGATTTCCTAAACAGTCCAAAACTTATTTGCTCACTTATTTGTCTGGGAGAACTATGGGCTACACGTACCATATTGATTCGTGCTTCCATGGTCGGGAAAAATTGAATATCATTCTGATATTTCTTTGGTATATCAAAAATTGTATAAATAAGATCGCTGACATTGAAAAATAATTCATTTAAATCATTTGCTTCCGTGACGGCATTGAATTCATCAAGCATGGCGACAAGGACGCCTGAATCGCCTTTTTGTATTCGTACTGCTATATGAGCCGGTAGTGACATTCTTTTGGATTTTTTCATATCCATCACCTTTACTG
>JBBTTP010000035.1:0-6863 GCA_038064215.1 Patescibacteria group bacterium
GTTCAAATAACATAGTGAGGAAGTATACTGCCAGAACAATCGAAAATCAACTTTTTGTGCTGGTTGCCTAGATGGAGAACGGTGGACCTCCTTTAATTTTCTGCCACAGCGTAACACATTCCTGTGGCGTTTTGTATGCTAAGGCTCGGTGGAAACGTTTCGTGTTGTACCAGGTATTGAAGATGGCACAGCGCTCGTTGATCATGACCAGATCGGGCAGGAGATCGTCTTGGTAGTTGAGATATTCTCCTTCTACGGTTTGATGAAATCTCTCTACCCTCCCGTTTTGTTTGGGACAGTAGGGATCAGAGAAGTAGTGGGGTATTCCTCTGTCCTCCAGCTCCTTGTGGAAATATAGAAGATATTCACTCCCGTTATCGGTATTGATCGCCATGATGGGAAACGGAAAAAAGACTTGGAGTTTCTTCACAAAATCCCTTCCTGATGTTGAGGAGATTGTTTGGTAACACCAGACACATCCATATCTCGTTTTACAGTCTACGGCTGAAAAGAGATAAAACTTTTTGCCCAGAACATAGAAGTACTGGGTATCCACTTGCACCAGAGATCCTGGATATTTTTCTCTGAGCTCCCGGGCAGCCTTGATTCTAGCAATACTTTGGTTCCGATGTTTCCGCATGTTCTTTCGGTGTTGGCTGTTGTGCAGTTCTGGGTGACGGTTGATCACCTTCTGGATTGCTGATTGACCAACAGACACTCCTACTCGTTTGAGTGTTTCCTGAATTTCATACTTACTTAACTCCAGGTTCTCCTTCCGGATGTTGTAAATCATCCGGATAATCCAGGAGGGAGTGGTCATCATCCGGAGGTGCTTTGGACGCCTTGTCTTCTTGTCGTCTTCAAGGGTTGTGAGATTTTTTGGATTGTATCGACCTTTCCACCGATAAAACACACTCTTGGAAATCCCAAAGTGCCGACAGGTTTGCTCGGCATTCCGTCCATGGGATCGATACCAATCAATCCACCATAACCGTTTCTGTGCATCAGGAGAAAGACAGGCTAGTTTAATTTGTTGGACTGGGAGTATTTTGTAGGCTCGCATATACGAGCCATTGTATCGGCCGGACATAATCTCATCCAACCGTTCTCTATCTATCGCAACCTAGACACCCCGATCCGATCGGGATCAACTCGATGCCGATGCGTACTGCGTCAGAGCAAATCGCCACAACCGCAGGCAAACGACGAGAAATCCGACGCCCACAATCACAGCCAGTGCCACCATACCGGGCGTTAGCAACCCAAACAATGCTTTAGCAGGAAACGTCATCATAATACCAATCGGAATAACAAATGTGATTATCCCCCGCAGCGGCTCCTGATAAATATCGACCGGCACGCGGCCCATACTGGTGAGATCCCGGTAAATCATGATTGCATGGTCCACTTCCGTGGTCATAATCGCAAGCGCTAAGACCAATATATGAAAACCGGTCGCAATCACCAATCCATTGGTCACAAGCAACACATATGAACTCACCCCCCACATGGTAACTCCTTTTAATTGCAGGAATACATATACGAGTGCTCCGATATAGGGAATCAGCATAAGTACGTCCAAGGGATCCGCGCCGCCGGCAAGTGCACGAAACAGCGGATTCGTCGGCTTTACCAACACTAAATCAAAATCTCCGGATACCACCAATTGACGGAACCGATAGACTTCCCGGAAAAATAACTGCGTCACGGTATCGATAAAATTAAACGTCAGATAAAAAAACAGCGCCTGCAAAAATGAATACTCCGCTATGTGCGTAACCTTTGCAAACAAAGCCCAAAGAAATATACCGAAAAATATAAAACGGAGCGATTTTCCCAAAAGAAATAACCCGGCGCTCAAACGGGATGAAAGCACCGACAAAAATGAATTCATCGTCAATTTCACCCAAAGCCGGAAATATTTCAATACGGTCGTCATAGCATAGCGTTATCGTCCTTCTGCGGCATAGACGCGTAATCCTTTCTTCCAAAAAAGACTAGCTAAAAACTTCATGCCTCCTATCCAAAGAAAACCAACAAATATACCGATGAGTATTGATGACATCTGCAACTGCCCCAAATACACTTTCAACGGAAAATAAATGAAATACGAAAACGGCAGGAGTTTACTCAACAAAAAAAGCGGCGCCGGAAGAATATCGAGCGGGAACAAAATTCCGGTGAAAAACTCGGCTAAGACAAATGATAAAAATCGCGGGGCCCACACGTCCGGCGACCAAAATCCCAAAAATGACAATAGCAAACTAAAGTAAAAAAAGATCATCATGCCGATCAGCAGTGATACCGCAGTGAAGAAAAGAATCAAACCGTTCGCTTGCAAAAATATCGGCGGGCGCAGGAAAAATAGAAGAAGGGCAATCTCCACAACGGCAAACAGAATATTGAGCGTTTTGTCGCCGATGTCGCGACTAAAGAAAAAACGGAAAATATTCATGGGGCGGATAAGATAATTCGACAGCGATCCGTCGTTGATCATGCCTCCTACTTCCTGCGTTCTCGTTCCCATCACGAGCGGCCGGACAATTGCTCCCAACAGAATATACGTCAGCATCATGGACTGGGTATACCCGAAAAGCTCGGTGTGCTGGGAAAATATCGCCCACCATAAAAAATACGTCACGACAAGCTGCATGACGGACCGAACCCGCCACAAGACAAAACTCAACCGGTACATCATGTATTCTTCCCACGTATTTTTTATAATTTGAATGGCGAGCTTCATAGCCTGGAAAACACATCGCGAATGACGTCTTCAATATCCGGCTCTTCGATATTGAGATCATCAACGGGAAATTTCTGCAACAGTTGCGCCGCTGCCACGTTGGACGCACTCCGGGGGACGCGGATAACAGCACGCGGAAAATCATACGCAACCAATTCACCGATTTCCCCCAGCGCATCAGGGGGAATGTATGATTCCAAAATAATAGAAAGCACTTTGTATTTGGCAAATTTTTTCACGAGCTGCGTCAGTGTTCCGTCATACAATAGTTTCCCCTGGTCAATGATGATGACCCGACGGGCGAGCTGCCGGACATCTTCCATATAATGAGAAGTCAGGAGGATCGTTGATTTGTGCCGCTCGTTATATTCCTTTATAAAATCACGCATATGTTTCTGCATGACGACATCCAGGCCAATAGTCGGCTCATCCAAGAATAATACTTTGGGAGCGTGAATAAGCGCAGCAATGAGTTCCATTTTCATCCGCTCGCCCAGCGACAATTTTCGCACCGGCGTTTTGAACAATTTTTCGACATCCAGAAGTTCTGTCAATTCTTTGAGCGTATTCTCATACTGATCATCCGGAATTTCATATATTTCTTTATTGAGAAGAAACGTTTCCACGGCGGGCAAATCCCACCATAATTGGTTTTTTTGCCCCATAACGAGCGAAATTTGTTTCAAATAAACATTTTTGCGCTCGTATGGGGTAAACCCCATGACGGATACTCTTCCGTTTGTTGGGTACAATAATCCGGACAAACATTTGAGCGTCGTTGTTTTGCCGGCGCCATTGGGGCCGATAAACCCCACGAGTTCCCCTTCGTCAATCTCAAACGAAATATCATTTACTGCTTCTACTGTTTGATATTTTCGAGAAAATAATGAGGACAACGAGCCAAACAATCCCGGATCTTTCTGCTGCACTTTGTAGTATTTCTTCAAATGCGAAACGGAGATGACCATAAATAATTATCACCAGTATACCAAAAGAGACGACTCCCTGTAGAAGGGAGCGTCTCTTGTGTGCGGCAACGAAGTGTTACCGGACTACTTTCTTGAGTGCTTTTCCTGCCGTGAATCCTGGCGTTTTTCTTGCCGGGATATTGATCGGCGCTCCGGTCTGGGGATTTCTCCCGATTCTGGATTTGCGGGATCGGACCATAAACGTCCCAAACCCCGTTACCACGACTTTATCTCCTTTTTTCAGAGATTCCGTCACGGAACCGAACACTGCAGCCACTGCTTCCCGTGCAGCTTTTGCCGTAAGGTTCGCTTTTTTTGCAACGACTTCTACCAAATCTGCTTTTGTCATGATTTCTTTCACCTCCCTTTGGACAGAAGGATAGAACAAGCTTTCAGAGGCAATGTAAAGAATTTAGCGCGCCCTGTCAAGATGGTAATTTGAATTAGATTCAAATTACCATCCCGAGGAGTCCTGCGACGAGGGATCTCCTGTATTGTACGGGGATCCCTCGATTCGCTCGGGATAACCATAAGAATGGTTACTTCGCTATTTCTGTAGCACGCAGTTCCCGGACCACGCTGATTTTTATCTGTCCCGGATACGTCAATTTTTCTTCCACTTCTTTTTTTATTTGCGCTGCCATGAGGGTCGCTTCTGCGTCATCCACCGTCCCCGGATCCACCACCACACGGATTTCCCGTCCCGCCTGGAATGCAAATGCTTCGACCACTCCCTTCATGGCTTTGGCAATACCTTCAAGATCTTTGAGCCGTTTGATATATTCTTCGTAATTTTCATACCGCGCGCCCGGCCGGCTGCCCGAAATTGCATCCGCAATATATACAAGCATGGACTCTATAGACGTGAACGGCGTATCTTCATGATGCTGCGCTACGCAGTCAATCACTTTTTGCGGGATGCCGTATTTTCGCAAAAGTTCAACTCCCAAATCCACATGGCTCCCCTCTTTGTCCATGATGATCTTGCCGATATCATGAAGGAGACACCCGAGCCGCACCACATTTACATCAGCACCAACTTCCTGCGCCAGTGCAATGCCGATTTTTGTTTCCTCCATCGTATGGGCAATCATGTTTTGCCCATAAGAGAACCGATATTTAAATCTGCCCAACAGTGCCACGAGTGGTGCCGGCAGATTATAGACACCCACGGCATGACATAATTTTTGTCCTTCCTCAAACATAATCCGCTCAATTTCTTTTTTGACTTGCGCAATAATCTCTTCTATTCTTCCCGGCTGTACGCGTCCGTCACGGAGAAGTCTTTCCAATGTCACTCTGGCAATTTCGCGCCGTACCGGATCAAAACAAGACAAACGGATCACGCCTTCTTCATCCAGGTCCACATCCACGCCGGTTGCGGTCTCAAACGCTCGAATGTTGCGGCCCTCTTTGCCGATGATGCGGCCCTTCATGTCTTCATCGGTGATTTTAATTATGGAAACCGTATACTCTGCCACATAATCCGTGGCTCCATGCTTCATGGCATCCACCAAGATTTCTTTGGCTTTGGCGTCCGCTTCTTCCTGTGCGCTCGTAGTTTCTTCCCGTATAATTTTTGCCATTTCTTCCCGAAGTTCACTCCGTAATGTGTCCAAAATCGTTGCCTTCGCTTCTTCCCGCGTGAGATGTGCTGCGTGCTCGAGCTTCTTAATCTGTTCAATTTTCGCAAGCTCTGCTTCTTCCAGCCGCTTGGCGGCTTTTCCTTCTGCATCAGCTAACCGGCGCTCGCGGTCAACAAGTGTCCCATCTCTCCGGTCAATATCCGCAAGCTTCCGCCGTGCTTCATCCTCTGCTTCACGGCGTATGCGGAATGCTTCATCTTTTGCTTCTACTATCAACTCTTTTGCCCGCGCTTCCGCTACCCGGACTGCTACTTCTCTGTCAATCTGGGGCTGTATAGATTTGACTTGAGGCTTTTGCCGAACCTCCTGCCTTGGCAGATTACGGTGGATAACATTTGCCGCCTCCTGCGGTTTTGTCTGACTTTTTTTGGCCTGCACGAGCCCTGATAGCGTTTTTAAAACATCAAACATAGACACTCCTTATGGATAAAACGCACAGAAGAAAAACCAGCAAAAAGACCGCACGTTATGCGGCTTGGGTAGAGATAGGAAGAACGTGTGAAAAATGAAATATCATAGTCCTATCAATCGTTGCCAAGTTTATCTACAAGTACGTTGGTAAATACTGTATGTATGTTACTCCTTTTTTAGAACCTCGTCAATGACGCCGGCAATTGCTTCCTGATCAAATCCGCGGCTGGCAAGATACCGGTAGATTTTCTGCTTCTGCTCCATCCGTGGCAACGCAGACCACAAGGGAAGCTTCTTTTGTATCGCCTGTTTCGCCAATTCCAATTCCTGCGACGTACCGGCAAGCACTTGTTCAATAATGTTTTTGCTTACTCCTTTCCCCTGAAGCTCTCTATCAATGAATTGTTTTCCCTTGAGTTTAAATGTCCGGCGCTGACTCACCCACCAAGCCGCGAATTTCTCATCATCCACGTACCCCAGGCCTCTCATGCGTTCCATAATTTTTTCCACCATCCCCGGGCCGGCGTACGTTTTCCAGAGCGTAAGTTTTTTGTGAAGAAAATCACGCACTTCTTTTTCACTGCGGGGGCGGTACGAAATAAACCGGAGCGACGCACGCATCAATTTTTCATACAGTCCATCATTGTTCATTGGAATTGAAACGAAAGCTTTGCATCAAATACATCAGCAATGCGTTTGAGAAAACGGAGCGATGGGTTTGCCTGCATCGTTTCCAGTCGGGAAATAATCGCTTGCGTGGTTTTCAGTTTTCTTGCTAAGTCGCGTTGGGACAATTTCTGTTTCAATCGTTTCTCGATTAATTGTTTCGCCAAAAAATATTCCGGCTCCGATTTTTCCCATGCCTTTCTAAATACAGGATTTTTGAGCCGCTTTGCTAAATCTTCATCAAAAGTATACAGGAGTTTATTTTTCATATCAGTACTATGATGATATCTTTTAAGATATCATTTGTCAACTCGAACATTCTTCTTCCACTGTTCAAAACGTGAAATCGCTACCTGGAGTTCTTGTACTGGTGTTTTTTGCCTGTTGCTTCCCGGTAAGCGAATCCAGAAATCTACTGACAGGATTATC
>JBBTTP010000036.1:0-2074 GCA_038064215.1 Patescibacteria group bacterium
GAACTGGCTGCGCGCATCTAATTTCCCAAACAAATCACGGCCGGGGTTGAGGCCCGCGGGGTGGTAACAATAGAAAATACAACCGGCGTGGCAGTAGACGAAGCCATTATTTCTATACAATCTTCTCCCATTGATGTAGCGATCAATCGGACCGAGCGCAATATACCACCATATAGCAGCATACAAATTCCTGTTTCCATGACGGTGCCCAATGCGTGGACCCGCAGCAACGGAAGAATTACCGCGCAAGTGAACGCCGCGATGGCGCAAGCATTTTTTGTCATTCAGCCGTTTTATGGACTGCTCATACCCGTGGCTGTTGCATTGCTTGTTCTTTTACTTTTCGCATGGATTATCTTCAAAAAATCATAACCACGCTGCCGCACAAACCCGGCGTGTATCAGTTTTTCGATGCGAACCACGAAATCCTCTATGTGGGAAAAGCCAAAGATCTCAAAAATCGCGTCACACAATATACCAGGCCCGACGCAGTACCGGAGAAAACACGGCACATGCTGGTTGCCGCCACGACGCTTGAGACGATCCAAACCGCCAGTGAATTTGATGCATTACTTTTGGAAGCGAAACTCATCCACGATCTTCAGCCCAAATATAACGTAATCGCCAAAGATGATAAAAGTCCACTTTACATCGCTATTACACTGGGTGAAACATTACCACGTATCCTTCAATTGCGAAAAAGTCAGCTACAACAAGCTTTGCAAGAGGACCTCTTGCAAATGGCGTCAAAACAGGCCATATTCGGACCATTTCAATCTGGCAGAACAGTACGCGATCTCTTGCGGCACTTGCGGCACAGCATCCCATTTTGTACGCAAAAACGACGGACCGGTACACCATGTTTTTACACACACATCGGTCTTTGCAATCCCTGCCCTTCCGTTATCACAAAAATGACCGATCACGATGCACGTAAAACGCTAGTTCATCAGTACCGGCGAAACATCATACGACTTCGGGACATTCTGACCGGAAAATCCGCAGGCATTCTTCGCCAATTAGATAAAGAGATGTACGAAGCGTCCCGGCATCAAAATTTTGAGCACGCAGCAAACGTCAGAAATCAGCTGCAAAATCTCCGATTCTTACTGGAAAAAAGATATGATCCTTCTTTGTATCTTACCAATACGAATCTGGGGGAACGAATCGGGGAAAATCAAACGCAACCGCTTCTCGCAGAACTTCACATTGTCTATCCTCGGCTCACCCGTCTTTCCCGCGTGGAATGCTTTGACATTTCCAACATCTCCGGCACGTCAGCCACCGGTTCTATGGTGGTCGCTATAAACGGCATCATGGATACCAGTCAGTACCGCAAATTCCGCATCCGCCTGACCGGACGGCCGAATGATGGAGCGATGATGAAAGAGATGCTTACCAGAAGACTCGCGCACCCCGAGTGGCCGGAGCCGGATTGTATCGTGGTAGACGGCGGGAAACCACAAGTAAAAGAAGCAATGAAAGTAATACAAAAAACACCAGTCATTGGCCTTGCCAAACGCAGGGAAGAAATTATCGTGTGGATTGACGGCGCATTTCAGACCATCCGCCTGCCCCTCACCAATCCCGGCCTGCAATTTCTCCAACGGCTCCGCGACGAAGCCCACCGGTTTGCCGTCTCCTACCACCGACTGCTCCGCAGCCACCGGGTTGACCGGTTTGACTGAATCTGGTACGATGAAAGCCTCATGCGATACCTTGCACGCGTGTTGTTTTTTAATATATTCGGCCTGTGGCTGGCCAGCCAAATCCTGCCAACCATACGCATTTCCGGCAACTGGCTGTCTCTGGCGTCAGCAGGCGCTGTCTTAAGCCTCCTCATGCTGTTTGTGAAGCCGATATTGCGCATCATCTTTTTACCGATCAATATCATCACCTTTGGTCTGCTTTCCTGGCTGGTGAATGTAATCGTCCTCTATCTTCTCACCGTGCTCGTTTTTGAGATATCCATCATTCCCTGGACATTCCCCGGTGCCACCTGGATGGGATTTGTCATACCCGGCATCACATTTTCATACGTTACCGCGCTTATCCTTTCTTCATTCCTTGTGAC
>JBBTTP010000037.1:0-9373 GCA_038064215.1 Patescibacteria group bacterium
TAATCAGCGCTTTCGTACTTGCTGTTCTCTTTTTCGGCCAATCACCGGTAGTTGCCGCGTGCGTCAGCCCTACCGCTCAATCAAATTTCACAGCATGTCCAACAGGCAATCCCGTTCAATGCAATATTTATAACGAGCAAACCGGCACAACAGATTTATCCTGTTGTGCAATTCAATCAGACTGCAATAACTTTACCACCCCTGCACCTGCTCCATCCGGCGGAGGAAGTAGTACTAACCCATTCTGTCCTGACGGCACGAGCATCAACACTGCCATCGGCTGCATCCCGACGGATCCGGGCGCGTTGTTTACGAAATTTTTCAAATTCGGCATCGGCATCGCGGGCGGCATCGCGTTTCTTCTCATCCTGTTCGGCGGATTTCAGATCCTGACGAGTGCCGGCAACCCGGAACACATGAACGAAGGCAAAGAACTCGTGAGTTCTGCCATTGCAGGACTGCTTCTCATCATTTTTTCCGTCTTTTTATTAAAATTTATCGGTATTACAATTTTAGGAATACCGGGGTTTGGATAACCATGAATAAATTTCTTGCACAATCATTGACTCTTCCCGGCGGGACGACTATAAACGGACCGGAGGGACTAAAAAAATTAAATCCAACCGGTGGGGACATTACCATTGGAAATGTGATTAACCGTGCTATCCCATTTGTCTTTGCCTTCGCTGGCCTGGGACTGCTTCTCATGCTTCTCTCTGCCGGATTTGATTATCTGACCAGCGCCGGAGACGAAAAAAAGCTGGAAACTGCCAAACAACGGCTGACCTACGCACTCGTGGGATTTCTTATTATCTTTACCGCGTTTTGGCTCGTCCAAATCGCCGCAAAAATCTTCGGATTAACTGAAACTCAAAGTATCTTCCTGTAACTGTCATTCCCGCGAAAGCGGGAATCTATTTTTTTTGAGACTGGATCCCCGCCTGCGCGGGGATGACAATTTATTTTCCAAACCTGCGTTTCCGCCTCTGGAACTCTGCAATGACTTCATCCAGTTTTTCCGGCGTAAACTCCGGCATGTACCAACTGGGAAAAAATAATTCGCTATACTCGCTCTGCCAAAGGAGGAAGCCGGACAAACGCTGCTCGCCACCAGTGCGCACTATCATCTCCGGATCAGGAATCCCGCCGGTATCAAGAAGTTTTGAGAAGTTATATTCAGTCACCTTCCAGGTGGACTTTGACTCCCGGAAGGTGTTTATTGCCCGTAGGATCTCATCCCTTCCTCCGTAATTGAGGGCAAAAACGGCAGTTATAACCGTGTTGTTCTTCGTTTGTTCCACAACGTCGTTTAAGGATTTCTGGATATCAGCAGGAAACTTACTTATGTCACCGATCACTCGGATCCGCACGCCTTTTTCATGAAGCCTCTGCCAACGCTTTTTTATGACGTGCCGGAAAATCCGCATCATGCTGGCAACCTCCCGTTTATCGCGCTCCCAGTTCTCCGTAGACCAGGCCCAAAAGGTCATAAACTTAACGCCCCGCTTGGCGGCATACTCAATGAGGGGTTCTAAAATTTTATCCGTCACCCGCCGATGTCCCTCAATAACCGGCAACCCACGCTCCCGCGCCCACCGCCGGTTCCCGTCCATAATGATAGCAATGTGTTGTGGGATCATCATTGTTTTAAAAGACAGTCCTTTCGAAAGGACTGTCTTTATATAATTCTTTCAAAACAAATGTTCTTTTATCACGCGTGCTCCTTCCGCTGGTTTGTTGACAATTATTTCTTTTACTGCAGACATTGCTTTTACCGCTTTTACTATTTCCCCTTCATCTGCTCCTTCACAAATTAGATGTACATTCGGCCCGGCATCAATGGTAAAGTATACCGCAAGGCCTTTATTCCGCCACTGCCGCACCGCATCCATAATCGCTTTTGTCTCTTTTGACCAATAATGAAGCGGGGGTACCTGACTTTGCATCACTGCGTGCATATCCAGGCAATCTTCTTCCATCACATTCCCAAGTGTTTGTATATCTTTGCTCGCAATCGCATCAATCGCCCGCTTGATTCTCCCGGATATTGCAGCAAGTCTATCTGCTAACTTCGGACTGGTACCCACTTGTTCCATGCCGGCTGCACTGGAAATTTCTTTTTTGCCGGATGCAACAATCACCACAATGTCCCGCAAATCCCACCAGTCATGGGGGAATATCGAACGAGCAAACGTTTCTTCCCATAAAACAAATCCGTCCGGAATAGACCGGCATGCAGAACCGGACCCAAGTCGGGCAAAAATGGATAATTCTTTTTCAGAATACTGCAATCCCAAAGCCGCAGCAGCGGCTGCTGTCAATGCCGCAAAACCGGACGCAGAAGATGCAATGCCGGATGCAGCAGGAAAAGAATTTTCCGTTGCTACGCGCGCTCGATGCGATATGTTATTTTGTTTCCGTAATCGATCAAGGTGCTGTATGATTCTCTCTTCTTCTTTCTTGTCAAAACCTACAAACTCACGCTGTAGCGAGACCTTGTAGGTTACTGTGTCATGAGTGAACAGGGGAGAAAATTCCACCGTCGTGGTCGTATATGCCTCACTTAAATTCATCGATAAGGAAGCGTTGAGCGGCAAACGCAACGATGCGTCTTTCTTTCCCCAGTACTTGATAAAGGCAATATTTGCAGGAGCTACGGCTGTGGCTTTCATATCTCGACTCTCACTCCTTCCGCGTTTGGTAAAACATCAACAACGTGTCCGCCCGCCTGTTCTATTGCTTTGCGTGTTGCGTCTCGCTTGTCACGTGTCACGATACCGATCATGCAATCCCCGCCGCCGGCGCCGGAGAGCTTGGCGCCCCAGGCTCCAGCCTTTTTGGCAGCGCTAATTAAAACTTCAAGCTTTTCTGAACTCACTCCCAGATCCCGAAGGTACTCCTGATTAAAATCCATGAGCTTCCCCACGCGCTCCCAATCGGCTTCCAGTATCCGAGCTTTTGCCTCCTTAACTAACTTGGCAATTGCCTGAAAAATCCGGTCAACTTTTTCCGGATACTGTGCTTTCTTTTTTGCCACATCCGCAACCAAAGACATCGTATCCGCTTTCGTGCCGGTGTACCCAACGACCAGTGGCATAGTTGATATAGTTTGATCGTTTGATTCCCGGTATCGAGCGTGGATTTCGCCTATAGTTTTTCCCAAATCGGCAAAATACAACGTCCCGCCCCAAATGCTTGCTGCCACGTCAAACCCCGATCCCATCCCCTGGACCTCAACCACCACCTGCTTTGCAACACGAAAAAGTTCCTTTTTTTGTACTGATTTTTGAAAAAGCAACGCGAGTGCCTGGAGCGTTGCTACGGTGACCGCTGCGGATGAACCAAATCCATACATACCAAGTTCGCTTTTTGTCCTGATAGAAAGTCCGTTGTGTACGATGCCCCACGCCGCACACCCTGCAGTAATTGCTTTTTCTACAAACCTCGTATCTGAAGCATCCGGCGCTTCGATATCCACCTTACCATCGTCTCTTTGCTCCATGAATGCTGTCAGACGACGATTGATTGCCGTCACCAGACACGGCTGGCCATACACCACCGCGTGTTCGCCCATGAATATCAATTTACCCGGAGCTGAAACAGTAACCATGTTATTTTTCCTCTAACCGAACTCCTTCTTCTCCCAACTGAATATGCTGAATGGAATATCCGTATGGTTTACAGAGTAATGCAACGTCTTTTGAATTGTGATGATAACACAGTAAAAACCCCACTCCATCCATTTTTCCTCCGCCGCCGAGAATTTTTGCTGCGCCTCCTGCTTTTTCTATCTTCCGAATCAATGGAGTGACTTTTTTGCTCACCACCCCCATATCTTCCAATGTCTTTTCACCGTGTCGTATCGCATCGATCAAAAGATGTTCATCGCCTGTTTTTAATGCCACCGCAATCTTCTTCGTCTGTTCCTCGTTTTCATCAAATAAGTTTATATACTTTGCTCTTTGCTCTTTGCTCTTTGCTCTCACATAGTGCACCATCTCACCGGTTGTTTCTGCAGGTCTGCAGGTATTGATAAGAAAAAAATGATCGAGCGAATTCGGAAGCTTCAGTGGAATCTGCCAAATGCTTTTTAAAAATTCCAGTTCTTTTCGAAACCAAATAAACCCACCCATGGTCACGGTGGTGTTATCCCCGCCGGACGGATTCCCGTGCGTTTTTTTTTCTGCCTCGTATGCCAATTGATTGATAAGCACCGGATTCCAAATTTTTTTGAGAAAATACACGAGTGCTCCAACGGTTGCTACTGCCACTGCCGCAGAAGAACCCAGATGGTAACCCGCCGGAATGTCTGACGCGACCGTAATCTTCATGGGTGGAAGGCTTGCGAGCTTATACTCCTGCCTGATTACCTCAACAGCATGGCGGATATAATCGGACGGCTCCTCCGATTTGATGAGAAGATCCTCACTGGATCCCCGCGTTCGCGGGGATGACAAAGAGAGCGACTCCACGGTGACACGCAAACGAAGGTTAATAGCGGCAAGAAGCGCGGGTTTCCCATACACGACCGCGTGTTCGCCCATGAGATAAATTTTTCCCGGAGCACTAACAATAACCATAATAGTTAATTAGCAAGGCTTCACCTTTATCCCATACGGGATGATGCCGTCTGCATCCGGCTGGGTCACACGGCGAATAATCGTAACGACCCGCTGACCCACCGCCACATGCTCCGGCAGGTAATCCACCAACTGTGCAGCGATACGAATTCCGCCAGTCAACTGCACAACCGCCACCGGATACGGCGCCTGGTCGCTAAAGCCAGCAGGCGGCACACGAATCATAGTCCACGATATGATCGTTCCCGTTTTTCCCACGAGTTGTGCTACTTTTTTCTGATTTCGCCAAATTTTTACCGGACTTTGCATACTATGTGTACTACTGCAGTGGCTCCGCTGCCTCCGACGTTATGTGCCAATCCGATCCGCGCGCCGGTCACCTGTCGCTTTCCAGCAGTCCCGCGCAGCTGCTCCACGAGTTCTACTATCTGTTTCACACCCGTTGCTCCCACCGGATGACCGCACCCCTTGAGTCCTCCGGACGGATTCACGATAACCCGATGTCGAAGCGTCTGATTCCGGGAATCGTGTTGCGCCTGCGGCAGATTCCCGGAATCTCTTTGGCCAAGCATCGTTTCGCCGCGAGCAATCGCGTCTGCCGCTTTGCCTTTCGCGAAAAATCCCAAATCTTCCATTGCTAAAATTTCTGCAATGGTAAAGCAATCGTGCACCTCCGCGACATCAATATTCTTTGCCGTAACCCCCGCCCGCTGATATGCTTTCTCTGCAGCAACTTTAGTTGCCGCAAGTTCTGTTAAGCTTTTCCGCTGTGCTAATCCCAACGTATCCGTCGCCACGGTACTTGCAAGAATTTTTATTCCATTGACGCGCTGACGCTTTGACGCACTGATACGCGTTATAACGACCGCGCTTGCCCCATCGGAAATCGGCGAACAATCCAGTAATTTCAACGGGTCTGCGATGCAGCTGCTTTTCATCACCTGCGCGATAGTCAACGGATTCTGAAACTGCGCGTTTGGGTTAAGACTTGCATGAAAATGATTTTTTACGGCAACCGCGGCCATTTGCTCTTCTGTTGTACCAAACTCCTGCATGTGCGCACGGGCAAGAATGGCATACAGCCCGGGAAATGTCGCGCCGCTTGCACGTTCTTCTTCATTTCCCGCCCCCATAAGCGCTAAAGCCACGTCTTCCGGCTTGTGGTCCGTCATTTTTTCCACCCCCAATACCACCACCGTCTCGTATTGACCGGAAAGGATACTATTGACCGCGTTATGAATCGCAAGCCCGCCCGAGGCGCACGCGCCCTCAATCTTAAACGCCGGAACCGACAAACCCAATTCTTCAGAAAAAAATGCGCCCAAATGTTCCTGCCCGCCAAGCATCCCGGAAAGCATATTGCCTACGAATAATGCTTCGACGCGTGATGCCGGGATACCGGCATCCCGAAGCGCGCCGGTCACTGCGTCGGCCGCGAGAATCCGGGGCGAAATGCCCCAGAGTTCTCCGAATTTTGTCGTAGAAGCACCGATGATTGAGACAGTCATATGTTGTGTGTCTGTTTCAAATACCCTAAATAGTCCACATACATCCTTTTTTCTAGTTGATCTTTCACTGTGTTCTTTTGTCTGACCGCTGACCGCTGATAACTGACCGCTTCTTTCGTAACTTCCCAAAGAAACCCATCGCTTCCTGCTCCTGAGCCGTACGACACCATAAAAATCGTCTGTCCGGGCTTTGCGATATCCAACACCGCCGCAAACCCCAACAACGATGATGCGGAGTACGGATTGCCGACGTGATCGACGGTTAGTGAAGGGGCGAGCTGTTCTGCCGTGAACCCAAGCCGTCGCGCGACATCGCGGGGGAATTTCCCATTGGGCATGTGAAACACACAATAATAAATATCCTGAGGTTTACACTGGAAATTTTTGTCTTCAAAAATTTTCAGTGCAGCACCCATCACATGGGCAAAATATGCCGGCTCTCCGGTAAAGCGTCCTGCATGGGACGGGTAACGGATCCCGTCCCTGCGCCAAAAATCCGGAGTATCGGAAGAATAGGACGTATAGGAAAGGAGTTTTGCAATAATCGGAGATTCCCGGAATCGTGTTGCGCCTGCGGCAGATTCCGGGAATCCTTCACTCCCCAGTAGAAACGCAGCACCTGCCGCCGCAGACGTGTATTCCAAAATGTCATGCGGTTTACTTTGTGCGGTATCCGCCCCGATTGCCAGTCCATAGGAAATTTGGCCCGACGCGATAAGTCCCGCAATCGCCTGCAGCCCGGCAGTACCTGCCTTGCAGGCAAATTCCAAATCCGCAGCCAGGTAATTGTTTCCAACGCCCAACAATTCGCCCACAATCGTGGACGTAGGATTCACCGCATAGGGATGACTCTCCGATCCGACAAACAGAGCTTCGATATCAGAACGTTGACGCGTTGACGCGTTGACGCATCGCATTCCAGCCTCTAACGCGATCGTCACCGCATCTTCATCAATTGCCGGCACGGATTTTTCCTCCACCCCCAAGGACCCCGTCACCTCATCAGGATTTTTCTTCCACGCGGCGGCGATATCCGCGACACGAACGCGGTATGTTGGAATATAGGTACCATAACTGACAATTCCTACCATAGATTTCTATGTCATTGCGAGACCGTTCTGACGGCGAAGCAATCTCGGTTTTTATGGGATTGCCGCGTCGCTAACGCTCCTCGCAATGACAAGCCAAATTATTTTCCCCCTCTTGCCAACGTTCTGTGTGCTTTTGCAAGTGTCCCTTCTGAAAGTGATGCCAGAAGCGAAATTTCTCCCGCAAGCACGGCGGCTGCCGTAATCTCGGCGAGCCTTTGAGCATTCTGTCCGTTATTACCGCCAGCAACACCGAGCAGGGTCAACGCTTCTTTCTGTGTCGCAAGCCCTGTCCCGCCGCCCACCGTCCCCACCATGAGGTCAGGCAAATAGACGCTGACATATAAATCATGTTCATTCATAACTTCGCATGTCGTGATCCCCACGCTACATTCACTGACATGTGCCGGATCTTGGCCGGTCGCTAAAAACATCGCAGCAATCACATTTGCATATTGCGCGTTACATCCCATGGACCCGCTCATGGCAGATCCGATCATGCATTTGGCTATCCACACCTCATACGCTTCTCGTGCGGTGGTTTTGAGCACGTCACGAAGTACTGACGCAGGAAGTATTGCCTCGGCCCAGACCTTCATCCCCCGATTATTGATGAAGTTTTGCCACGACGGTTTTTTGTCTACACAAAAATTGCCGGAAAGTGCAATGCACTGCGCCCCTGTTTCTTTTTCAATAAGTCGTGCGGCCGCATCCGTTGCAATCGTCACCATATTGAGCCCCATCGCATCGTGCGTGTCATACACAAAGCGTACATACCGGTACCGTCCGACTCCTTGCGAAGACACGTTCGTTAACGTCAGGTGGTGCGATGTGCGTTCGGCTGCTGCCGCAAGGGCGTTAAAATGGACATCAAGAAATTCATAAAGCTTCCGACTTTCTGCAAGATTATTTACCTTAAATACCGGTCCCCGTGTTGCTCCTACCCGATGGCTATCCACCGCAGCCCCGCCGCTTTCGGCAATCGCATTGCACCCGCGATTGACCGACGCCACCAGCGCCCCTTCCGTCGTTGCGAGCGGAATATAATATTCTTGCACTGACGCACTGACGCACTGACGCACGACTAACGGGCCGGCAATGCCCAAAGGAACCTGAACCGCACCGATCATATTTTCACAATTGCGGCTGGAAGCCACTTCTTCATTCAAAGTAAAAGAGCTGATATTTTTTAAATCGACCCCCACCTCCTTCTCAAGAGCTTTTCTTCTATCCGCAACGGTTTTGTACGCTCGCAAATTCATAAAAACGGTACTCTGAAAATCCCCAGCCAATACATCCCGACGCTATACACCGCAACAACAGGTACTGCCGCCAATGCCACAATCGCAATCCGCTGCAAATCAAGCCGCAACCCAAATCGGAGCGTCAGATAGGCCAATATTAACTTCCACCAGAATAATGTCGCGGAAAAAATAAGATACACAATGCTAAAGACAATTCCAGCTGCACTCGTCGTCCGCGGAGGCGGCAACACAACATACAGAAGCGACGTCGCAAAGAACCATACCAGCGTCGGAACCAGCGTATAACCCCAACCGACCATAACGCCTGCGAGTGTGCCTTTGCCACCTAACTTTTTCCCAATCACCCATATCATCCCTACTGCTCCGAGATATGTTGCCCCGGCTCCTGCTGCCAGAACCACAAATTGCCGGGTAAGGAGGAACGGCCGGAATGCCGATGTCTTTACTACAGAGGCGAGCGCGAAATACCCCGCCAGAAACGCCCCCAGATACACCAGCTCCCACAAAGAACGCCGGGCGACCAGACGTCGGTACGTTTCATACGGCCGGAACACGATGCCTACGATATTCTGCACAAACGCAATACCCCCGGTCAGGAGGCTTCCCGCGATATCCATATAGTATTAGTCGTAATCGGAGATTAAAACCCTCGCTGGAGAAGTGAAGCAATAAGCGTGATTGTAGATCCCAACACCATATACAACCCTATCGCCCCTATCAGGCTTATTCCCACCAACACCGGCCACGGCATGACTTTGAGCCGCTTCACCGCGCGCTTGTAATACGGGGTGAACGGCCCAACCGTCTGCGGCGGCAGATCCGTCACCTGTTCCCAGCGGTGCAGAAATTTTTGATAGGTAGCATCACTCATATCGACAAAAACGCCTCCACAAACGCTTTCCGCGCCCGAAAAAGCTTTGACTCCGCGCTCT
>JBBTTP010000038.1:0-12300 GCA_038064215.1 Patescibacteria group bacterium
CAAATGCCAAATGCCAAATGCCAAATGTGAAAACCCCGTGATTGTGGAAGCGGACGGCGACTCGTACACTGATTATGCCAGGTTTTCGGCATTCACCGGGATACCCACGGTCATCGGCTGGCCGGTGCATGAGTGGCTGTGGCGCGGAGGGTACGACGTGGTAGCGCCGCGGCGGGAAGAGGTACGGCAGATTTATGAGTCCAATGATCTGACTTTTACTCAATCTGTTCTCAAAAAATATAGTGTTCGATACATCGTCGTTGGAGCATTAGAGAGGCAAAAGTATAAGAGCTTGCAGGAGACAAAATTTGCATTGTTAGGAAATGAAGTTTTTCGATCAGGGAGAACGGTCGTGTATCACGTGCAATAAGTTTTCCAGAGCACCTTTAAAGGTCCAACCTTGCACGAAAGGGATTTGAAGCTGACCTTTAAAGGTCCAACCTTGCACCGCTTGCATCAAGGTGACGTTATAGTCCATATGCTCCCAGTCCTGCATTGCCGATGCGGATGCGGGGGAGGCCGAAGCGTTGTTTTTTACAAAGCGTGGAGCCCGGGTAGGTCGTGAAGGCGATTTTGTAGCCAAATTGCTGGAGGACCGAAACGCCGGCATCGCTGGGAAATCCGTAGGGGTAGGCAAAAACTTTGGACTGGTTGAGGCCCCGATCACCAAGTTGTTTGTCTGCGGTGCCGATTTCTTTTTCGTCTACCTCGCGAGCGGTCGCCACATTGTGGTGGCTCCAGGTGTGATTGGCAAAATATATATTGCCCCAGCCTGCGATTTCCATAATTTTGCCCCAGTTCATGTAGCCCGGGTTTTCCAGAAGTCCGGTGGGGATAAATGCTGTACCCTGCAATCCCATTTCGCGTAATATCGGCGCCGCCACACTGCCGAAATCATCATAGCCGTCATCAAAGGTGAGAAGCATGGGTTTGCCGGGTAAACCACTTCCGGCATCAAAAAAATTGATGAGGTCGCTTGGCCGGATGGTGTTGTATCCATGGTCTTTCGCGTACTGCATTTGGCTTCTAAATGTAGCGGTGTCGACGGTCAGGCCGCCGTGGCCCTGAGTTTTGGCCTCGTTCAAATCCTGCACGTGATGGTACATGAGCGTAGGGACGTACGCGCAGGGGCCGTAGAGGCTGTTCATCTCAGCAAAAGTTAAGGGCCGTGGTGTTGGGGTGGGAGTAGGTTCGGGTATTGTTGTTGGAGTCGGGATGATCGTTGGCGTCGGGGTAGGTTTAGGTTTGAACGGAAGAAGCAGGCCAAAGGTTTGCCGTGGGAGCCGGAGAGTAAAAGAGCTGTTTATCTGGCGCGCTACGACGGGAAAAACAAGGACCGTCCCTAAAGCGACTACTATAATGAGAAATTTTCTTTTCATGGCTTTTGACTATTGTAGCAGTTTTTGCCCCGCCAAGCGGGGCTTGACAAGCCGTCGGGAACGTGATTAAATACACATCAAGATTGTTGTATTCCTCTTGATTTTTGATTAAACGAAGATACTTTATCCCAACATGATTGAGTAACGAGCGATCCTCGCAGGTACTATCGATAATTTTTTCTATGGCGTTTCGCGCATCCACTAAAACGAAAAAAACTTCACCGTTGCCAGAACCGGTATCTGCTCCCTCGGAAAGACTCGGGACAGGCGCGGAAGAACCGTTGGAAGATCAAAGCAAGGCTTCAGCTGGATTTACCATTGATGATCTCATCGGAGGAGGAGAAGAGAAGGAGCAAACAGCAAACAGCAAGGAGCAAACAGCAAACAAAGAAGAAATAGAACCGAAAGCTGTGGAAGCAGATCCGGCTCCTGCAGAAACTCCATACCGCCGGCCGCAAGCGTTTGACCGGGGACGCGGATTTTCAAGACCCGGATTCGGGCAGTCCCGGTCGGACCGGGGCCAGCGACCTGGGCAGGCCCGCCTGCCAGAGCTACGCTCAGGCGTTAGCGGGCAGGGCTACCGCCGCGAGTGGGGAAGGCCAGCCCCGGATCGGCCGGCCCCGCAGGGTTTTGGCGGCGGAGCATTCCGGCCGTCAACCGTCCCGTACCATTCCGCTGGAGCTGGATTTACCTCCGATGCGGACGTCCCTACGGAAACCGTGCGGGGAATTTTAGACACCATGCCGGAAGGCCACGGCTTTTTGCGGCCCAAATTTACCCCGTCCGACGGGGATGTGTACATTTCCCAGTCTCAAATCCGCAGATTTCTCCTTCGAAACGGCGACATGGTGGAAGGCCAGGCCCGGCCGCCCAAGGAAAGCGAACGGTATTTCGGGCTTTTGAAAGTAGAAAAGGTGAACGAGCTTCCTGCTGAAGAAATGGAGAAGCGGCCGAAATTTGAAGATCTCACGCCGGTGTATCCCAATAAACTGGTCAGTTTAGAGACCGAGCAGGTGCCTTTGTCCACCCGCATGATAGATCTCGTGGCTCCCATTGGTTTTGGCCAGCGGGGCCTGATTGTCAGCCCGCCGAAAGCCGGTAAAACGACGATTTTGAAAGAAATCGCAGCAGGAATTACTGCCAACTATCCCAAGGTGCACCTCATGGCGGCGCTCATCGGTGAGCGGCCGGAGGAAGTGACGGATTTGTCCCGAAGTATCAAAGGCGAAGTATTGGCCAGTAATTTTGACCAGTCGCCGCAAGAGCAGACCCGTATAGCAGAAGTGACCCTGGATCGCGCCAAGCGGCTTGTGGAAATGGGCAGGGATGTCGTGGTGCTTCTTGATTCGATTACCCGACTGGCCCGTGCGTACAATTTAGTCGTCAATCCTTCGGGCAGGACATTATCCGGCGGTTTTGATCCGGCGGCACTGTACCCGGCCAAGCGATTTTTGGGTGCGGCGCGGTGCGTGGAGGGGGGCGGATCGCTTACCGTCATCGGGACTGCACTGGTCGATACCGGCAGCCGCATGGATGACCTGATTTACGAAGAATTTAAAGGCACGGGCAACATGGAGCTCACGCTGTCGCGCATTTTGGAGGAGCGCAGGGTGTTCCCGGCTATTGATGTAGGCAAGTCCGGCACGCGGCATGATGAACTGTTACTTGGGGAAGACGCGATGAAAAAGATTACCACACTCCGGCACATGCTGTCTCTATTGAGTGATGAAGAGCGCACCATGATGCTGATTGAGCGGCTGGGAAAGACGAAAACCAATGCCGAATTCCTCGAATCGTTAGCCAAGGGTTAAGCACTCCTCTTTGGATATTGACAAACTACAATTTAGTAGTAAAATGGATACTGACACTTTGCAATTTAGTAGTAAAATGATATATAGAAAATATGTTAAAACGGGTCATTGAAGATAAAATAGAAAAATATTTACAAGGAGAGGATTACAAAACCTTCTATATTTGGGGGCCAAGGCGTTCCGGAAAGACTACACTGCTGAAACAACTTTCAAAAAAACTTCATGTACCCGTGTTCAACTTTGATTTTTCATCAGACCACGAGAGGTTTACGCCTGCACGGGATACATTAGAAAAACTTGTTGCTGAAAACCACATTATTCTTATCGACGAAGTACAAAATTATCCGGAGGCAACAGTGGCATTAAAGCTCCTGCATGATGAGTTTAAAGTTAAAGTGATTGCGACCGGCAGCAGCGAGCTTAAACAAAAAGGGAAGGAATTTGATAGCCAGGCAGGCCGGTTTACCGAGCACTATTGTCTCCCGTTATCTATTTTTGAAATTAAAGCAAATTCTCCGTTGCCTGCCTATGAAGAGAAAGCTTTTGAAAAAAGACTTCTTGAAACGCTCCAGATATTTGGTTCCTATCCCGAAGTGTATGCATCGGGGACACATTCCAATGATGAGAAAGTCGAACTTCTTGAAAATATCACCGATACCTATGTCTTGAAAGATATAGTTGACATCTATGAGTTGAAAAACCAGAAGCTGGCAAAGGATATCTTAACTAAAATTGCCCTTCAACTTGGGAGCGAGGTATCGATTAGAGAAATTGCTAGTAGTTTAGGGTCAAATGGTATCACGGTCGCCAACTACATCGAGATTTTTATCAAAAACTATATCCTTATTGCGCTTCCCAGCTTTAAGACCAATGCCAGACGGGTGGTGTCGGAAAACAGGAAGCTCTATTTTTATGATCTGGGCATCAGGAATGCCCTGGTAAAAGACTTTCGGGAGACCAGGCTCCGCCCTGACCAGGGCGGACTCTTTGAAAACTTTGTTATTATAGAAATAGAAAAACAGCGCAGAAATACCAATGCCAAACAAACGCTCTATTTTTACCGTGAATATGGCGGACGGGAAATAGATGTCATCGTTGAGGACTATAAAAAAAACTATACCGCTTTGGAAATCAAGATAACTGGCGAAAAAGCGAAGGATATTTTTCCTCTGCCGCACAAGTTTACTGCGATCAATACCGCAAACTATGGTGAGGTAATCACAAACGCCGTAACGCAATTTGACTAATTTCCCTAATTCCGCTACCGTGGGAAGACATGCAGCGGATAATCCTTAATTTCCTTGATGACCTGTCGCTGTGGAAGACCGGATGGTTTATCTACATAGAAAAGAAACTCCGGCGATTCGGCGTGCGGTTTGAGCGCGTGAAAGACGTGATTGTGGGCTTCCTCATGGCCCGGCGCGGCACGTACCAGCGGCCGTTTTTGCATGTATCCCTGCTTGTCCTTTTGGCTTCCGGCGTATTGGGTGCGCCGATTCTGGCCAATGCCTATCCCCGGGGCTTGCCGGCAAGTTTGAATGACTTTACTCCGCCCTCGGCGGTTCTAAGCTCGCTGGACCTTTCGGAGTACGGCGTGCAGACCCAACGCTCGGATAAGCCCAGGGATCAGGTGATCACGTACGTAGTGGAGCAGGGGGATACGCTGGGGACGATTGCCGAGAAATTTGGCGTGTCGATTGATACCATAAAATGGGTAAATGATATAAAGCGAGATAGTTTGAGTATAGGGCAGGAATTGAAAATTCCGCCGGTTACCGGCATCGTGCATAAAGTCAAAGAAGGTGAGACGGTGTATGGCATTGCCAAGAAATATAAAACCGATGCGCAAAAAATCGTCAACTTTCCGTTTAATGACTTTAGCGACCTGGACACATTCGCGTTAAACGTGGGCCAGACGCTGATCGTGCCGGACGGCGTACAGCCGGAAGCGCCAGCAATTATCATCCCGGCGCCGCCGGTGTATGCCGGGGGGTCCGGCCAGTTCCTATGGCCGGCAGGCGGCATCATCACCCAGTATCCGGTGTGGTACCACATGGCGCTCGATATTGCCAATTCCGCAGCACCCGGAATCGCTGCAGGAGGGGAAGGTGTGGTGAGCTTGGTGGAGTATTTGCGGTATGGGTACGGATTTTACGCGATTATCGACCACGGCGGCGGGCTATCCACATTGTATGCGCACATGAGTGAAATTTATGTAAAGCCGGGAGACAGGGTGGGCAGAGGCCAGGTGATCGGACGGATGGGGAGCAGCGGACGCTCTACCGGGACGCATCTGCATTTTGAAGTGCGGCGGGGCGGCGTACCCGTGGATCCCCGGTCGTTTTTGAAGTAAAATACAAGAATTGTTTCGGGTTTACCCGGAAATTTTTCAGAAAATATTCCGGGCCTATAGGTAAGTGGCATACCGCTATCTTCGCATGATAGAGTCGCCAGTTCGATTCTGGCTAGGTCCACTTCTCCCGCCTGTGGCGGGATCAGTGCGAGGTTTTCTCCCTCGGGTGCACTCGGGGTCAAAACTCGCACAAAAATTACATATTTTGGGGCTAGCCTGGAGTGCAATGACTGGCTAGTCCTGAAGCCGCTTTGCGGCTGAAGGGCCCGTAGTACACCGGTAGTATATCCCCATGGCATGGGGAAGAAAGGGGTTCAATTCCCCTCGGGTCCACAGCGTAAGATTTTGCAAGGTTTTTGCAAGGTTGGACCTTGCAAAAAAGGGCGTTGAGGCTAACCTTTAAAGGTTGGACCTTGCAACGCTAGATAGCTGGTCTTCTGTCGTGCTTAGCGTGCTATCCATTCGGGTAGTCTGGAAAACCAGGGAAAAAATTATTTTGCTTCTGTCTGGACGCCGGCGACCTGGGGAGTGGTTTCATTGAGTTTTTCACTCAAGAAGCGGCCCACGATGGCTCCCAGCCCCAGCATCATGGCGAATACTACCACGAACATCCATCCGCGAACCCAGACGAGAAGATTCTTCCGGGGTCGGACATGTCGGGCAACTGACTTGCTGTGCTTGTGCACGCGTTTCTTCATATAAAATTAGTGTGACGGATTTTTGGGCGGGTGTCAAGGGGAAATCGTTAATGGCGGGACGACGATGGGAGCCGTGGAGGTCGGCGGTTTCGTTAATGTTTCTTCTCCTTTGGCTTTGCCGGCAGCCGGCAGGGGCGCTTTCTGCTTTTGCAAGTCATTCAACTCATTTTGCGCTTTCGCGTAGTCGCTGGTGTCGGGTTTGACGAGCGTTAGGGTGGTTTGCAAAGCGGCGATGGCGCGGTCGGTATTGCCCATGAGCCGGGAGACGTTCGCTATATTGTAGTAGGCGTTGGCGTAGTCCTGCTTCAAATTTGCGGCAACAAGAAACTGCTGCAGTGCGGTGTCGTAATTTTGCCCGGCCACATAAATGCCGCCTAAATCCAGCCGGAGGATTGGATTGGTAGGGTCCAAAGCAATGGCCTGCTGGAGGGCAGCCACCGTCCAAGTGTCAGATCCTTGGGCTACGCCGATGAGACTTTGATAGATACGCGCCAGATTTTCCCACATAAAGACATTGGCCGGAGCCAGCTGGGTGGCAATTTTGGCCTCGCGGATCGATTGTTGGATTAAAGTTGTCACGGTCTGGCGGTCCTGGTCCGTCAGTGTTTTGGGCTGGTTCGGCGTGCCGCCCGAGGTGATAGCAGAGGCAATGGCCAGATTGGTTTGACTGTACGTCAGGTGGTAGCGGGCGATGAAGGGATTATAGCCAATCGTCTGAATTTGTAAGTTGTAGGTGTCCGTGCCTTTATTTTGGCTTGCAGCTGCCAGCGAGCGGAAAAACGTAAGTTCTGCCGCATACGCCCGGCCGACGCCGTAGAGCGTGACTGCTGCAGCGATGACAAAGACAGCAAGGACGCCATACTGGACCGTTTTGACGTGCGCCGGCAAACGGAAGGTTTTTTGGTCGTCTTGCGTCGGGTGGGTGATGAGCCAGATGGCAACTATTGCAGCCAACAGGGTGAGATTGGGCGGCAGAAGGAGAAGTGCCGCGACGGCGACAGTCAGACTGATGGAAGACGCAGTGAGCGGTTGAAGGCGCGGCAAGAGACTTTTCAGAAACAGCATGGCCGCTCCCAGACCGATAAACCCGAACGTCGTAATCATGTGAAACAAGAAGGTTGCATTTAAGTTAAAGCGAAGTCCCAAGAAGGCGTTCGTGTTTAATGTAGCGGTTCGTCCGGTCGTGAAGGCAGCGATAAAGTTTTCCGCGCCGACGCCCGTGATTGCCTGGCGGGGACTTTTCAGCACTTCCAGCGTCATGGCCCACGCATCAGAAAGCGGCAGGAAGGTTGTGGGCACAAGCGGGATGATTTTCCACAGGGTGACGCCCAGACCGGTGGCGATGAAGACTGCAACAAGTCCCAGCGTGATGGTGAGCGGCGTTTTCTTTTTCGCTTCGATTAAAATTTGTTCAACGACGAAGGGCAGTACCATGACGAGAAGAACCACGAGTGCAACGCTCGATCCAATGGGCGTCCAGAGCGGGTCAGCGAGAAAGGGAACGTTAGGAGAAATAGATTTTCCGATACCGAAAAATTGGAGGATGGCGATACCGGCGGCAAGCGCGGCGACTGCTTCTATTATAAAGAGAAGGAGCCGTTTACCGGACCCGGAAAGCGTGTGGCTTCCCAGCAGCGTTATCAATGTGAGAGCGGCAAAAGTGCCGGCCCCCATGGGTGCAAGCAGTGCTTCCCAGCGGTTGGTGGATGCAGTGAAAAGGCTGACGAGCGATGCGGCGGTGAGGCTTGCCAAACCGATAACGAGCGGCGAGAGGGTGACGGTAAGATTGCCGGTGAGTGCCGCCCCTAGGCCGGTGACGACCAAAAGCACGACGGCAGCAGCGACCAGCAGGAGCCATTTATTCGTATCATAAAAATCCTGGGTGAACGGCAGGAAGAAAAGCGGCACAAGCGCTAATGATGCGATCAGTGACCACTGGGCGATGGAACTTAAAAGCTGTTGAGATTTTACCATAAACAAAGGGTGTTCATTACAATAAAACATTTATTGGTGGTTTGTAAAGGAGGAAAAAAAGGGGGGAAAAAAAGGGGAAAATCCGGGAGTGTCGTATCTGACCCACTCCGGGAGTGGGGAATTCCGTGGGGAGTTAAAGTCGCTTGAGTTACCGATATGAGTTGTGTCATACTCAAAGTATGAAGCGGCGAGAATCGAAGGGGTTTACATTGAGCGAGCTTCTCATCGTCGTTACGTTGATTGCTCTTTTAATGGTTTTGTTTCTTTTGACCGGATGGAGGCGGCAGATTGATAAAGGCTATGATGCCAAACGAAAAAATGATCTGGCGACGATACGGACGGTGTTTGAAGACTATTATAATGATCGCAAATGCTACCCGCCGGTGACCATCCTCAATAATTGCGGGAGTAAAGACCTGGCGCCGTATTTAGAAAAAGTTCCCTGCGATCCGGTGACGAAGACGCCGTACCTGTATATTCCGTTAGGCGGGGATGCGTGTAAAGGATATCGGGTGCTGACGAAGCTGGAAAATCCAACAGACCAGGATATCGTGCGGCTGGGGTGTCACGGAGATCTCTCGTGCGGGTTTGGTCCGGGATACAATTATGGTATTTCCTCCGGCACGGTCGTCCTTGCTCCGGGCGTTCCCACGCCCACTCCCACGCCAAGTCCAACTCCATTACCGACACCGACCGCAACCCCGACTCCCACCCCGGCGCCCACCTACTATGCCTGCAGTCCGCAGGGGATTTGTAATATTTATGCGGACCCGGTTGGTTCCGGGTGTCCGATTACGTTTCCCAATCCCCAGTGTTCCGATGCGTGTGCTATAGTAGGGAATAGATGCAGACGATGAAAAAAGGTTTTACCATGGTCGAGATTATGATCGCGGTGTCGATCATTGCCCTCGTGCAGGGGCTTATGGTCACGAGCTGGCGCGGGCAGATTCTTAAAGGGAATGACGCGGCGCGCAAAGGCGATCTGTCTCATATAAAAACGGCGTTTGAAGAGTATTACAACGATAACGCCTGTTACCCGGCGCTTACAGCATTATCAACGTGCGGATCTCCGGCGCTTTCACCCTATTTATCCAAAGTTCCCTGCGATCCGACGACCAAACAGCCGTATCAGTATTTGGCGCTCGACGGCGATGTCTGTCGCGGGTATCGCGTTTTGGCAAAATTGGAAAACAAGTCCGATCCGGCCATAACAACGCTCGGCTGCCATGGGGATCTGGCGTGCGGATTTGGCGGTGGGTACAATTACGGCGTTTCCTCCGGAACGGTCGTCCTTGCCCCCGGTGTACCGACACCGACTCCGACTCCGGGGCCGACGGCAGCGCCCACGGCAGCCCCCACCCCGACTCCCACGCCGGCGCCCACCTACTATGCCTGCAGTCCGCAGGGGATTTGTAATATATATAGTGATCCGGTTGGTTCCGGGTGTCCGATTACGTTTCCCAATCCGCAGTGTTCCAATGCGTGTGATGTTGTGGGGAATCGATGCCAAAAATAAGAGTATAATTGTTATAAAAATTATAATGATTATAAACATTATAAAAAACCAAAAAAAAACCAGCGGCTTTACCCTCATGGAACTACTGGTGGTCATGGTACTTTTGGGGATTTTGGTGACTCTCGGGTTGTCCAGCTTCCGCGGGTCGCAGGCCAAGTCGCGGGATTCCCGGCGGAAAAGCGAACTGCGGCAGATGGCGCTTGCTTTGGAAACGTATTTTAACGATAAAGGAAAATATCCCAACGATGACGGAACAGGGCGCATCATGGGGTGTGCGCCGGATGATGTGAGTTTGTGCGACTGGAATACGGAGTTTAAAGACAAAAACGGCACGATTTACATGGTGACGCTGCCCGCTGACCCGGGCGGGCTTTCGTATTATTACGATGTCCTGGGTGCGACGAACGGGTCGTATCAGCTTTATGCGCGTCTGGAAAATACGCTGGACAGCGATGTGACAAAAGATGTGAACGGCAACCCGCAAGCGTACACCGGGCTTTCCTGCGGGGCAAAATTGTGCAATTATGGCATAGCCTCGACGAATACCACGGCCGGGGCAGGAAGGACACTGGAGAGCGAATGAAGCGTGGCTTCTCTCTTATCGAACTTTTGGTCGTCATCTCCATCATCGCCGTCATCACCGGCGTGTCATTGACGAATTTTTTGGGTGCGCGTCAGCGGGCGCGGGATGCCAAGCGAAAAAGTGATCTCGTACAGCTCGCGCAGTCGCTCCGATTGTATTATAATGATTACAATAAGTACCCGGTTTCGGATAGCAGTGTGTACATCGCCGGCTGCGGCACGAGCGGCACGACCAGATGCCCGACCGGCTGTACAAGCGGCGAATTTGCCGCAGGCGGCAGTGACGGGTGTGCGGTGGTGTACATGCGGGGACTTCCGAAAGAATATACCTATAACCGCCACCCGAATAAACCCACGGACCGGGATGATTTTTTACTCTCCGTGACCTTGGAAAATGCATCAGACGAGGACAGTACCACCTCGCAGACTCGGTGCGGCATCAGCCCGGTGGCAGCCAAGCAGTACGTGCTGTGCGCGGATTGAAAGGATTGGATCCCGGGTCACACGTTCGCGTCGCAAGAGCGTGTATTTGGGGCAAGCAATTAAACTTGACTGGCAGTGTTGATGGCGTGTTGGGTATTTAATGAAGACAATCTGTAAATACGATTGACAATTTGTCCAATGTCATTTATAATGTTGTTTATGATAAAAAGAGAATTAGGTCATAAAATAAAAAGCCTTTTAAAATCATTTCCAATCGTTGCCGTCATCGGTCCTCGTCAATCAGGCAAGACGACACTTTTAAAAAATTTATTTCCAAGATTTGCTTATTTGTAGATTTGTAGATTTATTTACTCGCCTACGGCGAGAGTATCCACCATTGAAACGGAGTATCTGTTGGTTGGGGACTGTCAATGGAGACGGTGAAGTGTGAGCCGGCTTTTTTCGTGGTGACGGAAAGGGTGGCGTTGGTGGTTGTCATAGGTGTCACGTACACCGGCGCCGTATCCGTCACGCGGGTAGCCTCGACGGTGATGCTCGTTTGCCCGGCAGATATCGTTGCGGTGCCGGAAAACGCTGATGAACCGATGAAGTCCTGATAGGGCGATGTGGTATCACCCGGGGCGGCAACGACGAGCTGGCGGCTCATGGTTTGTTGGTCAGGAGTGAGTTCAAGGCCGGAAGGAGGAGAAGAAGGCGTCATTGCGTCAATGGCGTCAGTGTTTTCCTTCGTTGACGCGCTGATGCGTTGACGCGCTGATGCGTTTTCCTGGGCCAGCAGCTTTTCCACACTCGCTTTTTCCGATTCGATCTGCTGTTTTTGCGTGGGGTCGGTGATAAGCGGCAGGAGTTTGACAAAACTGATCTGCGCGTTTTTCAAAAGTCCTGCTTTGGTCTGGAGTTGGGCAAGTGAGTACAAAAGTTGTGCATCATTGGGTTTTTGTTCCTGGGTGCGTGCGAGATAGTACACCGCGCGGTCTAATAAATTCCGGGAATCCGGAGGATTCCCGGAATTGGTGTTGGTGCGAAGAGCTGCCAGATACAGGTCCGAGAGTGCGCGGGTGTAATCCGGATTTTGGGGGTTGAGTTTGGCCGCTTCTTCCATATCCGCAATTGCATTAGGCAGGGCATGAGGGAAGGCGGAGGCGATGGACCACGCGATCGTTGCCCGGTGCGCCCAGAGTTCCGGCCGTTTGGGAAATTTGCCGATGCCTTCGGAAATCGTATCAACCGCCTGTTGAAGTTTGGTGATGATCACTTTTTTATCTTCTTCTGACTGCTGGCGGTTTTGCGAAAGCATCTGGCCGTCGCTAAAAAAACTTTGCGAGAGGTAAATGTATTGGGTGGGGGAGTAGACCATCGCGCCGGCGGATTGGACCGGAGGCGTTGAAGGAGATACGAATGACGGTTCGTCAGCAACAGGTGAGAGGACCTCGGAATCTAGCCTCAAAAGGTTTAACCTTTTTTGAAAAGTGGGGGAGAATGCCAGGACGATGGGTACAGTGAGGACTGCCAGGATGCCGGCGGAGGTGAGGGCCAGCCACAG
>JBBTTP010000039.1:0-12421 GCA_038064215.1 Patescibacteria group bacterium
TTCCCAGAAGATCCGCAAAGCGGTGATCCCTGCTGCCGGCTTCGGCACCCGTTTCCTTCCCCAGACCAAGGCGATGCCGAAGGAAATGCTGCCGATTGTGGACAAACCCGTCATCCAGTATGTCGTTGAGGAATTGGTCGCAAGCGGCATCACTGACATAATTATCGTCACCGGCTGGCACAAGCGGGCGATTGAGGACCACTTTGATTATCCGGGGGAACTTATTAATCTCCTTGAACAGCAGAAAAAGTACGACCTTCTGGATGAAGTGAAGCGCACGGCAGAACTTGCCAACTTTATCTATATCCGGCAAAAAGGTCCGTACGGCAACGGCACGCCGGTACTGTGTGCCAAATCGGTGATCGGGGACGAACCGTTTGTCGCCATCTGGGGCGATGAATTTATCTACAGCAAACCGCCGCGTACGCGCCAGTGCATTGAGGTGTTTGAAAAATACGGCGACCCGGTGATTTCTGCGGTGCGCGTGCCGAAAGCAGACGTTTCCCGCTACGGCATAGTGGAAGCGACGAACGTGGAAAAAAATGTATGGCAGATCAAAAAATTATTGGAAAAGCCGAGTGTGGAGGAAGCGCCGTCCAACATGGCGGCCCACGGGTGCTACGTGCTGACCCCGGATATTTTTCCGATTTTAGAACATCTGAAACCCGGGCGCGGCGGGGAGATATGGCTGCCGGATGCGATAAAAGAACTTATGAAAACGCGGCCGATTTATGCATGCGAGATAGCAGGCGGGAAATATTACGATACGGGAAATAAATTAGAATACCTGAAAACCGTGGTCGAGTTTGCCCTTGAGCACAAAGATCTGAATGGTGATTTCCGCGCTTATTTAAAATCGCTAAAAATTTGATTATTCGGTGGGAGTGACTCCGTAGATGATGATTTTCGTTCCCGGGTTATCAGCTGCTGCGTGTACGGACCAGGCTTTCGCATCCACCACGGGCGGGTCAGCCCATTGGTAAAGCAGGGCGACATCTTCGGTGCGCATGTTCACACAGCCGTGACTCATGGGGTGGCCGAAATTGTTGTGCCAGTACGTGCCATGGAGAGAAAATCCGCGGCTTTTATCAACCATAGTATTATAAAAAAACATGACGTAGGGGACATTCGGCAGATAATAATAGGTATTGTCATTCTTATTGCCGCCGCTCATCAGTTGCGACCGGACTTTCACCCAAATGCGAAATTCGCCGGTAGGAGTCGCTCCCCATTTGCCGGTGGAAACCGGAAAATCAAAAATTTTTCTATTTCCTTCAAAGGCAAGTAAACGCTGGCGCGTGAGGTCCACCTCGATCCGTTTCTCGCCGTCGGTGTTCGTTCCGAGGACCCGTTGTAAATTCGTAATACTGGCCAGTGCCGGAGGGGTGGCTGATGTGCCGTGAAAGACGGCGATGGTTTCCTGGATGGGTGTCGGGATGGGCGCGTTAGCAATGAGTTTTGTGAGTGTGGCCGGATCGGCCAGAGGTTCGCTCGTGTGCCGATTGGCAGGGAGGATGGGAAGAATTATTAATACTGCAAAAACGGCTGCCCCCAGTACCCCGAACATCCGGAGCCAGGATTTTTCGAATGTGGTGAGTTTGAGCTGCATATACCTCTTTAACTCAGGTTTGCATCGGTATATACCCATCTAAGCTGCTCTGACAACCCTTCGGGTTGCAAACCAGCGTAAGATGGGTATAGCTTCTTTACTATGGCGCGGACATAATTATTTGTCAAGGAATTGATTGGTAACCGTTCACGAGTTGGCAAAACCTACAAACTCCAGCTATAGCTTGACTTTGTAGGTTTATTTTTTGAAAAGAACTATTGATTGCATACACCGTTTCCTTTACCATAACCCTATGCGAAGAAGTGTGGCAAAAATTAAAGGGTTAGGATTTTTGCTGTGGCATATGCGCCACCATTATTATCACATCCTTATCGGAGTCGTGTGGGCGTGGGTGTTGCGGGAAGTATGGCAGGAATTTCAGCCGCGGTGGATTGCGTTATCTATCATTGCATCGGAACTGCCGGATGCGGACCACTTTGTGTACTTTTTTACGTACGGCAAAAAAGACCCGTATTCAAAATTAGTAAAGTCTTTATTTGCCAATCGGCAGTGGCGGCTCTTGTGGTATACCATCGACAAAGGACACAAATATAATACGAATTTGGCTACCCACAATTATTTTACGATTCTATTTTTGACGGGACTGTCCGCACTCGCGTACTTCTTTGAATGGCAGTCGGCAGTGGTGTTTTTAGGTGCGATGGTCCTGCATTATGTGTTTGATATCGTGGACGACTTTTTAATTTTAGGGAGCATTAATCCCAACTGGAAACGGTGGGGCAGAGGGAGATAAGACCATTGTTATCGTGCAATGGTAAAACTGAACCGGTCGGTTTGGGTAGATTTGCCGCTCACGAAAATGGTGAAGAAATATTCATAGATGCCCGGGGGCAGGGTGGTGACGGAGGTCGTATGGATCGTGCGATTTTGTGATTCCATGAGGATCGGGTCGGGTTTGGCAGAGGGGATGGAAACCGTGACAGAGGCGGGGGTACTCGTCGTTGCCGTGATAAAGATAGTTCCATTGGTCGGAGAAAATGCGTAGTGGGAAACGAGCAGTTCTTTGGCCTGGGAGACGGTCGTTTGTTTTTTTTGAATCGAGATGGTGATGGCGGTGATGCTGCCGATCATGATGACGGCGACAGCGGCGAGTAAAACGTTTGAGACGGACGGAAGCGGAATGTTCCAGAGTTTGTGATAGGTTACTTTTGCGTTTTGTGCGGTTTTAAATTTCGCAAGTTCTCCGGCGGGGAAAAAATATCCGTGATTGTTGGGACAGCGGTATGCCGTGACTCCGCTGGGGATGTTGTCGCC
Organism: Patescibacteria group bacterium; assembly: GCA_038064215.1. Taxonomy (GTDB): domain Bacteria; phylum Patescibacteriota; class Microgenomatia; order UBA10105; family UBA927; genus JACREN01. The sequence continues at coordinate 2,885 of JBBTTP010000039.1, forward strand.
GCGGGCATGGACTAATGGTGTTTTACAATCAGGACAGAGCGGGGTAAGTGCGGCAGTATCGGAATAGTGCGTGGTAGAAGATTCGGATTCGATCGAAATATCTTTGAGAAAATTTGCAGCAAATGAGGAGAGCCAATATCCGCGGCAGTTAGGACAACGGGCGTATGTGATGGGCAGATCGTTTTTACCGACTGCGGCGTAGGTTTTTAAGAGTCCATCCCGGTTGGGGCAGTGGGTCATTTCTCTATTGTATAGTAGAATAAGGAAGAAATTGCGAGTTGACGTATAGGCGTTGTAGCGTTGCAGGGTTGGACCTTGCAACAAAGGGGTTTGAGGCTGACCTTTAAAGGTCCAACCTTGTAAAGACTTGTAAAGGGCTATGCATATCGTATCTCGTCAAGTAAAAGGCAAAGGCAGGGGAAAAGTGATTGGGTTTCCCACCATTAATTTGGATATCCCTTCGGGGTTATCATTAGAGGATGGAATTTATGCGGCGTGGGTCACGATAGGCGACAGACGATATAAGGGTGCCTTGCACTTTGGGCCGATCCCGACGTTTGATGAAACGACGAAAAGTTTGGAAGTATTTTTGCTGGATGCAACTGAAGAAGAATTAATTGGCATGGAAAACGAAGCAATCAAGATTGATACCGTAAAAAAAATCCGTGACATCATAAAGTTTGATACAACAGGGGAGTTGACGAAACAAATTAGAGAGGATATTCTGGTAATAGACGCGATCTTGCAATAATTTTTATGGCTGCCCACAATAGGTCTGTCGTTACTTTTTTTGTTTTAGTATTTGTACTTTCCGCGGGAGCGCTTTTCCTGGCCCGGCAAAGCACGCCCCAAGTGCCGGTGACGTCTACGCCAATTGGCAGTACTCCTGCCGTTATTCCATCGCCGTCCGCCAGCGAAGTGCATGCGCCGGATGGGTCCGTGACGCTTGTTTCGCGGGCAGTGAAAAATTCGGACGGGACGGCGACGTATGAGTTTAGCGCATCGGGACTGTCGGGTATACAGATATTGCCGGCCGGAACGAGCCGCAAAGTATTCATGAAAACTGTGGAGCCGGGTGCTTCTATGATGATACCCGCTAATACTTGGGCGCCGGAAAACCGGTACGTTTTCTTGGAAGAAAAGGACGCAAGCGGGGCGAAACGGTTTTTTGTGGTGCGAACGACCGGTGAACCGTTTGTGAGTGGGGCAGAGTACCTGGATGTGACGGCTCTTTTTGCCGAAAAGAAAACGGGGTATACATTTCGGGAAGCCACCGGCTGGGCGTCGCCGACGCTGCTTATCATTACGACAGATAAAGATACGCAAACTCGCGGTCCATCCTACTGGTTTGAAATCCCCTCCGGCGCATTTCTCCAACTGGCGGGATAGGGTGTTTCTGCAGGTCCGGGAGGAATCGAACCTCCACTAGAGCTTTTGGAGAGCTCCGGTCTACCGTTAACCTACGGACCTAACGGTATCTATTATATCACTCTTGTTGATTTAGGAAAAAACCACGAAAACCTACAAACTCTCGCTATAGCTGGACTTTGTAGGTTTGGGAGATGATTATGGCAGAAGGGTAATGGTTTTGATGATATTCTTAAATGTTTCGCCAGTGCCAGCCAGGAAAATGTCGAGGCCATTTTTGGGATTGCGGAAGATGAGCACGTCGAGCGGTGTGCCGTCAATCGGCGCGGTATCGTGGTAGAGTGTAGCGGAAATGCTTGCAGATCGGGATGTATCGGTGAGGACTACTGTTTCAATCAACTCCTGCGGCAGAGCTTTGCGGGGGATATTTTTTTGGCAGGTGACGGTGATGGACTCATTGCTTGCTTGGTTTATGAGGAAGGCACTTCCGGATGCATTGTCCATTTTGGTAAACGTGTCGGGATACGTAAACGAAAATCCGCAGGTTTCGTTGCTATATGAAACGAGTTGTATCGGTAATGGAGTTGGTGTTGGTTGGATCGATGGACGATTCGCGGATGGCGCGACAGGTGAGGCGAAAAAACGTTTACCGAGATTTATCCCGATGAGAAGTGCTGCAAAAACAGCTAATATGCTAACAAGAAGATATGTGTTTCGGTGCATGTATTATACACTGGATTCCCGCGCCTGCCCTGAGCTTCGAAGGGTTCGCGGGAATGACAAACTCCTGTTGTTTAGTCGAGTTTCCCAGACTCTTTGTGTTCGGTGTGCTTGCGGCATTGGCGGCAATATTTACGCATCTTCAGTTTTTCCGGCGTGTTGATTTTATTCCGGTTGCTGACGTAATTCTGGCTTTTGCAGACCGTACACACAAAAGCAAAGAGTTCGCGTTGATTTTTTTTGGCCATGGTGGAATTATACCGTATTTTCCCTGACTACTCAAGCAGTTTGTTTGCCGTGACGGCACTCGTGACTGCATCGGCAAAAAGATTGCGTCCGGCGTCTGAATAGTGGATGTGGTCGCCCTGGTTGATATATGCCTCGTTTCCGTTGCCGTCCGGGCCAAGGCTGGGGTGGAATGCATCGGCCAGCGGCAAATGTTGGCTCCTGGCAAATTTGACCGTGGAGTCGAGGTATTTTTTGATCACATCGACCCGTTTCCATTTATCGTCCGGCGAAAATGACAGACCGGCAGTTCCGTCGCCGAATGTTTTAGCATCCGGGGCAATCGTTGCTGCGATGATGATTTTGACGCCGGGAAGATGCGTTTTGAGTTTATCAACTATTGCGGCAAGTGCGAGCCAGTGCTTATCAATCGCACCGTTATCAAAGGGATAGGGATTGTAGCCAAACGATTCGACGACGACGATATCGGGCTGCTTTGAGACTAGTGACGGAATGTCGCGGCCGATATACTGATATCCGCTCGTGATGCGCTCTAGTCCATAGTCAATGTTCGTTCCTCCCACGCCGTAATTCAAAAGCTGAAAAGAAACGCCCGGGTACGCGCGGGTGAGTTTAGCTTTCAAATGTGGCGCATCAGGTCCCAATGTGTCGATCATGGAGTCGCCCAACAGAGCGATGGTGTAGGAGGATTTTTTTGTCCGGGGAGCTTCTGTCGCGGCGCCGAGGACTTGTGGTTGCGGGGCGGCTGCGACCGTTAATTGGCCGAAAGATATTGATGGGGCGGAGGGTGTCGGTGTCGCATTGAACGCATCATCAGCAAGCGGCGACAACACAGTTTCTGCAGCAAAGACGGCAACCGCGAACAACGAAAGAAGGTTCATATATGTATTATGAGAGGTTTATGCCCGCTTGAGCAAGTGGCGTTTCTACCGGAAATTTTGAGCCTGGAGAGGAAATTGAATCCTCGACCTCCCGGTAACATTTGCATTGAGCTGGCATCCGGGATTGAACCGGAGGCCTCGTTCTTACCAAGAACGCGCTCTACCATCTGAGCTATGCCAGCAAATTGTACCGGGCTGCTCTACCCCACTGAACTATCCGGGCTTCTATGTGCAAGACCAGTACGATTGTAGCAAAAGAAAACAACAGGTACAATGTGCGCTGCGCGTGATTTTGTATTGTGTTTCGACTATACCGTTATGAAGAGAATTCTGGTTACCGGTGCATTTGGCCTCGTGGGATCGGATTTGGTGCCCGTACTACAAAAGAAGTTTGGCAAGGCAAACGTGATTGCCCTAGGCAATAAAACCATTGGAAAAAATTTCGACGGAGTACTGGTAAAAGGGGATGTACGAGAAAAAAAGACGCTTGAAAAAATTGTTAAACAATACAAAATTATTGAAGTCTATCATCTGGCAGGACTTTTGTCCGTGGGCGGAGAAAAAAATCCGGATCTGGCGTGGGATGTAAATATCAATGGACTTCGCAACGTCTTAGAACTTGCTCGAGATTACAAACTGAAAGTTTTTTGGCCCAGCTCGATTGCTGCGTTTGGTCCCACGACGCCCAAAGAAAAAACGCCGCAGCACACCGTGCTTGAGCCCACGACGATCTATGGAGTGACGAAACTGAGCGGCGAACTGTTGTGTCAATATTATTTCCTGCGTTGGGGCGTGGACGTGCGGAGTCTCCGGTATCCGGGTTTGATTGGGTATCAGGCGCCTCCCGGCGACGGCACGACAGAGTATTCCGTGCATATTTTTTACGGTTTATTGAAAGAGCAGAAATATAGTTGCTTTTTGAAAGCCGATGCCCGGCTGCCTATGATGTATATCGATGATGCGATTCGGGGAACCGTAGCGCTTATGGACGCACCCGCCAAAAATATTTCTATCCGTACCAGTTATAATTTTGCGGCCATTAACTTTACCCCCAAAGAATTAGTAGCGGAAATTAAAAAATTGTATCCGGCATTTACGTGTACGTATGACCCGGATCCCGTGAAACAGCGCATCGCAGAATCGTGGCCTGCATCCATTGACGATACCCAAGCGTGCCATGATTGGGGATGGAAGCATGCATATAATTTGGAAAAGATGACAAAAATCATGATTGAAGGATTAAAAAGGAAATTATGAACGATCCTTTGCAACCCTACTACGACACCATTGCACAAATGAAGGAAAAGGGACTGTATACGCCGGTGCGCGTACTCGAGTCCGCTCAAGGGCCATGGATTACGATTGACGGCAAAAAGCTTTTGAATTTTTGCTCCAATAATTATTTGGGATTTGCACAGGATAAGCGATTGGTCGCGGCAGTGATTAAGGCGGTCAAAAAATATGGGGTCGGACCCGGGGCAGTGCGGCCGATTTCCGGCAATCTCAAACTCCACATGGAAGCAGAGGCGGCACTGGCCGCATTTAAAGGTGCCGAGGCAGCGTTCCTTTTGCCCGGCGGATTTATCGCCAATATCGTGGCCATTGCGACGATTGTGGGTAAAGAAGATATCGTCATCTCCGATGAACTCAATCACGCGAGCATCATTGATGCCATAAAACTTGCCCAGGTGAAGAACAAATTTATTTATAAACATAATGACATGGCAGAACTGGAGCTGCGGTTGAAAGAAGCAGTAGAGCTTGCAAACTCAAAGACTGTCTTTGAACAAAGACAGTCTTTGAATAACAAGCCCATTATTCTCGTTGTTTCCGATGGCGTGTTCAGTATGGATGGCGACATCGCAAACCTTCCGGAGATTGTTCATCTTGCAAAAAAATACGGTGCCATTACGATGGTGGACGATGCACACGGAGAAGGCGTGTTGGGAGAAGGGCGGGGTATTGCGCACCACTTTAAACTCCAAGGACAATTAGATATTGAAGTAGGGACACTGTCCAAAGCATTTGGCGTATTGGGCGGGGTGATCACCGGCAAAAAGGAATTGATTGAATGGTATCGGCAAAAGGGGAGGCCGTACCTTTTTTCGACCGGGCTAAGTGTCGCGGATAGCGCGGCAGTGATTGAGGGCGTAAAAATTTTGTCGGCGTCGCCGGCACTCGTTAAAACATTGTGGAGTAATGCCGCGTATTTGCGGGAAGGTTTCAAGAGATTGGGATTTGATACGGGACGCACGGAAACGCCGATTACCCCCGTCATGCTTGGCGATGAAAATCTGGCAAAAAATTTCAGCGCAAAATTGTTTGGCCTTGGTGTATTTGCCACTCCGATCAAATTCCCGATGGTCGCCATGGGAAAAGCCCGGATCCGCGTCATGCCGAGCGCTACCCACACCACAAAAGATCTTGACTTCGGTTTATCCGCGTTTGCCAACGCGGGAAAGGAATTGGGAGTCATTTTATGATACGATGAGTGCATGAGGAAATTGAAATTATTCGGTCGGGTGTTATGGCGCAGTTGCACGGACCCCGCGTATTACAAAGATATCGTCCGCGCCCGCGCTTCGTTTTCCCTGAAATATCTTTTCGTGTTTGCGTTTCTTTTTTCTGTCGTTGCGACCGTCCGGTACGCTTATTCGTTTGCCGCGTTTCTTCCAAAATTGCCGCAGTATGTTGCGATGGCGCGAGAAAAGGGTGCAGGATTTTACCCCAAAGATTTGGTGGTTACGGTGAAAGACGGCGAGGTGTCGACCAATGTAAAAGAACCATATGCGATTGATCTGCCGTTTGCGCCTGAGCATTTGCTAGTCCTTGATACCAAAGCAACAGCAGAGCGGTTTAACGAATATAAAGCATTTGTGGTCGTGGGCAAAAATACCGTATATTACCGCGATGATAAGGGGTATAAATTTTATCCGCTGACGGACATGAAAGGGACCACGGTTATTAATTATGCGTTGTATGACGAGTGGGCGGGAAAGGTGCTGCCGTATTTGAATTATGTGCCGCAGATTGTGTATGGCGCGGGCGCGGCGGGGTTATTATTATTGCCCTTTGTCTTGACGACCGGACGCATGGCGGAATATCTTTTCGTACTTTTGGTGCTGACCATTTTTAGTTTGGGTCTTGCGAAACTATTGAAAAAGAAGTTGCCATACCCGACTCTCTACCGGCTCGGGATGCACGCGATCACCGTACCGGTACTGATGACGTATTTTTTCCAGTTTTTCGGCATCTCGGTGCCGTTCCTTTTTCCGCTCGTTTTTGTGGGGTGGATGGGAGTGGTGCTTCGGGGGAAAATTTGACAGGGTGTTTACACTGGAAATTTCGCAGAAATTTTCAGTGCTGAGGCCAGGATTCGAACCTGGGTAGCCCGTTAGGGCGGCAGATTTACAGTCTGCACCGATTGACCACTCCGGCACCTCAGCGATATTTCATATTATAGCGAATTTAGTCGCAAAAACCTATGATGACGATCGGAAAAAAACTGCATGAGAAAGTGAAGCCCCATGCCAAGCGCATCGCAGGCATCGCGCATCCGCACCGGTTGGCGATTCTCTATCTCCTCGCGCATGATCCGATGTGGGTGCGGGACCTGGTAAATTATCTGGGGCTTCCGGAAAATTTGATCTCCCATCACCTCAAGCAAATGTATGAAGCCGGGTGGGTGAGTAAAGAAAAACAGGGGAGGACGGTGACGTATCGGCTGAACGAAAAAACGTTTTTTGACCTGCCGAAATTATTGCTGGATACGCCCTTTTGGCGGGATACGTTTCTCAAAACTCCAAAAAGCCGCTAGAGCCTCCCAACAGAATCGAACTGTTATCAGCGGTTTACAAAACCGTCGCTCTGCCACTGAGCTAGGGAGGCGAGCCACTGTTGATTGTATCAAGGAGAATAGAGAACAGCAACGCGTGGGGGTTAAGGAGAAATGACAATATAAGTTCGCCCGGTGGTTTGAAGTATTTTTCCCGATCGGTCAATCGGATGGACTGTTCCGGCGCCCAAGGGAGTCGGAAACTTCGTCCTGTCCTCCGGTGTTACACCGGAGTACCTCATTTGTTTTGAACTTGTAGAGAAAAATAGACTTCAAATTCTCCACGCGAGCATAGTTATCGTAAAGGAAACGAAACGTCGTTGTCAAGTGCCCGCAAAAAATATTGATTAGATAACTGGGGTGCTGGGGAGGAGGAAGTTGATGAAAAAGGTAATCACCGGCGAGATCAAACGGCTGATGGGGGCCTGACCCCCAAAAATCGGGAACAGGAGAAAAAGAAGAAATATCATGCCGTAGCCTTCCAGTTCCTTCCATTGTCTGCTGTATTCTTCGGGCAAGATTCCTTCGACAATTTTAAATCCGTCAAGCGGATGGATGGGGACGAGATTAAAGATGGCGAGGACGACGTTCATGATGATGAGAGGCTGGAGGAAGCCAATAAATACAGCAGTGAGAAGTGAGAAGGGAAAAGTGATAAGAAAACGCAATAGAATGGCGCACCCTGTTGCAAGAATTATGTTGCTCATCGGGCCGGCGAGGGAGATGATGGCGCTGTCGCGGCGCGGGTGGCGCAGGTTAAAGCGGTCGAACTGGACGGGCTTACCCCAGCCAAAGCGAATAAGAAGCAACAAAGCCGTGCCGAGCGGGTCTAAGTGGGCCAGAGGATTGAGCGTGAGTCTGCCCATGAGCCGCGGGGTCGGGTCGCCCAAGCGTTCGGCGGCATAGGCATGAGCAAATTCATGGATCGTTATGGCGATGACCAGCGCCCCTAACCAAAACAGGAAATTGAGGGGGTTATTGAAGAGTTGATCGAACATATGGTATAGTATAGTCCCTATGGCATACGTTTGCGAGATTTGTGAGAAAAAATCATACCGCGGCCGGCAACATACCCATCATACGGGAGTGGCCGGAGGACAGTGGAAGAAACGCGCACCGGTAACGAAACGCCGTTTTATGCCGAATCTGCATTGGGCGACGATGTCGTTTGGAGGGGTAGTACGCCGCGTCCGCGCATGTGCCAAATGTATTAAGCGCGCAAAATTTGATCTTCGGAAAGCCGCCGCTGTCGCTTCTTCTGCCGCGTAAATTATTTCTTCCTCAACTACTTCTTCATCGGCAGTTCGCAGGTGAATTTGATGCAGCCGGAGCCGTTGGCATCCCGTTTGGCGACTAATTTGCCGCCCGGACAGGATTCGAGCCGTATGGGCTGACCCTTTTCATTGATCGGCTGGCCTTTAACATCGACAATGGCCGGACATGCATTGGATGCGCGGGTGCGAAGGTCAATACCCACTTTATTCATCGCCGTGACGACCACTACGAGCAAAATAAAAGCGAGCGTCAGAAAAATAATAAAATTCCATGAAGCCACGTCTTGTCGTCTGAACAACGAGGGGGAAATTTTTCGTTTTGCCATAGGGAACTCCTTCCATATATCACGGTAGTTTATTCGCGTTGGGTCTGTCAAGAGGCGAATTGTTGAAATCTGACCGGCTTTTTGCCTTCGAGCTGGACGGTGTCGAGGATTAAATAGGGCGTCATTGCGTCAGTGCCGGATATGCGTCGGTGCAACAAAATAATTTTTAAGCGTTTTTTTTGCTTTGACGCTTTGACGCTTTGACGCACTGATACCTTCGTCCATAACCCCGGCCACGGATGAAGGGCGTGGAATTTCCGGTCGATGCGCGCGGCTTCTTCCGGATTATTCATTGCATTTTGGATCGTTTGCCAGGATTCAAAGCCGTCATCGCGCGTGAACCGCCGGGCGTAGGGCTCATCAGTGATATGACCTTTAAAGGTGGCACCTTTAAAGGCGTTGGGGTTTGATAGGGTTTGAACAAGGAGGTCGGCGCCGATGGCAAATAATTTGGTGCGGAGCGGGTCAGAAAAGTCTTTATCCGTGATTGGGATTTTTTTCTGGGCGATGATAGTGCCTTCGTCAAATTTTTCGGAGAGGGTGACGACAGAAGCACCCGTTTGATGATCGCCGGAAAGAATTGCCCACGGCACCGGGTCAGCGCCCCGCCAGCGGGGAAGAAGCGACGGGTGGACATTCAGCCCTCCCAGGGGAGCTGCTTGAATCGCCTGCATCGGAATTTTTTGCCCGAAACAGGCGGAAATCAGAAGATCTGCTTTGAACGGTTGGAGGGAGTCAATGACCTGCGTTTCATCTGCAAACAGCCAGGGCTTTTCCTTATTATGATGAAACGAGAGCACGGGGATATTTTTTTCTTTCGCCCAACGTTCCACCGGCGTTGGCGTCATCATTTGCTTCCTGCCGACGGGCCGCGGCGGCTGGGTGAC